>QKIM01000534.1 GCA_003249585.1 Deltaproteobacteria bacterium | reverse complement strand
CAGATCATCAGCCGGTATGGTCAGGCGCTGGAGCACTTCTCCCAGACCATGACCATCGACGCGACCAACATCGAAGCACCCTATTTCATGGCAATGATCCTCTACGAGATGGGGCGCTTCGCCGAGGCCCACTCCATCCTTGGGATGCTTCGACTGCACCTGAACGGGTGGAGCTACTATATCTTCGAACGGCAGGATCGTCGCAAGGTGGGCGAGTCCATCTCGGGACTGTACAATACCCTGCTCAGGAATCTGGGAATCCGCGATGGACAACTGGAGCCGGACTTTCTCATGCATCAGAAGTTCGGAGCCAACGACAGATGTCCCTGCGGCAGTGGCAAGAAATTTAAAAAATGTTGTATGAAAAAGAATATTTACTAAAATACGGAGCGCTTTAGGTGGCCGGCTCGATCCGAGCGTAGGCGGGGAGGTGAGTGAGGATCCGCGCACCCACGTGCAGAGGCTCAGGTCCATTGGGGATGAAGGTGAACCTGGCGGCTCCGTCGGATCCCGTGATGGCGGTCAGGTAGAAATCGCCCACCTTGAAGAGCTCGACCGTGGCACCCTCCACGGGGGCTCCGGTGCTGTCGGTGACGGTCACCATGACCTCCCCATACCCTGGACCATAGCTCTTTGGGGCTGCAATGAAGAGGGGCTCCAGGCGGTCCCGGTGGATCTCCAGGGAGGGATCTCCCAGGAGAATGACGGCGTGTTGGGTCCACCACTCAGAGTCGTCGGTCATCTCCATGGGGAGGACGGGAATGGACCAGTCGGCCTCCCGCATGTGACTTCGTCCGAAGTTGAAGGCTTCGCCGATGGTGTCCAGCCCGAAGGTGAAGAAGCCGTCATACAGCGCGTGGATGAACTGGCTTCCACCAAAGGCGCCCAGCCCCGTGGCGGTGTTGCCGACGTAGGCGACCCCGCCAAAGGGACCATTGATGAATTTCTCGCCGGCGCTGTCCTCGTCGGGCTCCTGCTCCTCCCATTCTTCGGCCAGGGAGGAATCGGCCACGTCCGCGAAGTTGCCGGCCAGACAGGCGCAACTGACCAGGATCGAGGGGACCTGGTTGGTGAGATTCTCCACGAAGGCGCTGCTCAGGATGTCGGTGAGCCAGCCGTGGGAACCATGTCCATTGTGGAACACCATGGCGTAGCCCTCCTCCATGCTCTGCCCGATGACCCCCGGGTCAGCCATGGTGGCACCGTAGCTGTCGCAGGCATATTGGGTCGCATAGTGCTTCTTCGTTCTGGAGGTGAAGGGCAGGGAGAAGAGCGCATCATAGGTAATCTCGACCCCCTCCGCGCCGTCCACGTCACCGATGAGGGGGAGTGATGTCGCGATGTCCGAGAGCAGGAGGGTGTGGGTCTGACGGGAGCCGAACCCCGTGATATAGCGGATGACCTTGTCGCCATAGTCGGCGACCTCCTGAGTGGTCCCAGAGGGAACACGACCGACCGGGAGGGTGGCGGCTCGCAGCGTCTCGAGGGAGAGGTCTTCGTATTCTCCGAAGACGCCGTCACCGTCGGAGTCGAAGTCAGCCTCCAGGTTGCTGAAGTACGACTGACTGGGAGCGTGGGAGGTGTACTCGGTGTCCAGGAAGATGGCATTCTCCACGCGCCTGAAGGGGACGTGCTCCCGGTCACCTCCCAGGAGGGCGAAGGAGATGCCGCGGGCGTCCACCGCCTCCTTCAGGTAGTTGCGCAGTCGTTCGGCGTCATCGCGGCCCTCGGTCCTCTGGGAGATCTCCTCCATGGTGACCACCGCCGTCGGCCTGCCGAGAATGGTCCGGATGGCGGCGTAGGTTTCCCAGTTCTCCGCGAGGGAGGGCGAGGTGATCACCAGCATGGAAGGGGTGAAGCCCAGCAGATTGCCCTCGGTCACCCTCCCTTCCGGATCCGGTTCAAACCAGGCGGGATCCACGGTCTGGTTGTTGACGTTGCCTGTGTTGTCTGTGTTGTTGACGTTGCCTGTGTTGCCTGTGTTGCTGACGTTGCCTGTGTTATCCGTGTTGTTGGTGCCTTCGATGGTCTCCCCGTTCTCGAGAGGATCACAGGCCAGAAGAACGGTGAGCACCAGGAGGTGCAGGATGATATTTCGCATTGTGTGTACTCCCCGGAACCTTAAAACCCGCTTCCAGATTGACTTCCAGGCGGTAGAGAGGACCATGGATATTGACCTTTTTCGCGAAAAGGTATAGGTTGTTGCCATGTCGCATGCAAACAATATTCATCTCGATCTGATCATCAAATGCTGTCAGCCCACGGAGCTGGAGGCACAGGCCATCGTCATCCCCACCTCAAGCCAGGGCTTTATGTCCCAGGGGACAGGTGCTCTCGTCAAGTCCCTGGGTGGCGAAGAGATTGAGCAGGAGATCCTCGACATCGCCCCCATGGCCATTGGCAGCGCCGCCATTACGGGAGTGGGCCAGATGGAGAATTTCCGCAAGGCCATTCATGTGCCCAACCGCCTTATGGATGCCTCTCCTGCGCGCATCGAGCACATCAGGCAGTCGGTCAGGGCTGGTCTGGTCGCCGCGAAGCTTCAGGGCTTCGAATCCCTCGTCATCCCCGGTCCCGGACCCTGCGCGAATCACATCTCCAAGAAGGAGATCGCGCGGGCCATCATAGACGAGATCCGCAACTTCCGGGAGACTCCCCCGGAGCTGGTGTATCTGGTCGATACCAACGAGATCATCGTTCGAAATCTCGAAGGGTTCGCCTTCCCGCAGAAATGATCCGCTGAATGGAATTTTTTGGGGGCTTCAAGGCCGCTATTTGGAGCCTGTGCCGTGGCTCTTCTTCGCCGGCTCGGCGGCGGGCCCCTTGGTGGCCGGCTCCACGGGGGGTTCGTCATAGGTGGCGCTCTTGCGGGCCGGCGGTGTGGTCGGCGCGGCGCTGGCGGTGTCCTGGGACGAACCGGCGGTGGTCATGCAGGAGCCAAGGAGCAGGAGTCCCGATACGAGGAAAGTGGTGTGCAGTGCTTTCATGGGTTTACCTCAGCCACAGCTTGGGGTTCAGGTAGGTCGTACCTCTTCGCAGTTCATAATATACCGGAACATAGGGGGCTTTGCCAAGGGAAGATGCCCTGGCGACGACCTGACCCTTGGATATCCGGTCTCCAACCTTTACGAGGACCTGCTCCACGCGGCCGAGGAGAGAGAAATAGGATTCCCGGTGTTCGATGACGACGACCTGGCCATACCCCTTGACGGGGCCCGTATAGCGCACGGTGCCCTCCGCGGGAGAGCGGACGCCCATGGAAGGTTTTGCGCTGATGTACACGCCCTTGCTGCCCGTCCGATCGAGGAGATATGCCCCGGGCACCGGGCGTTCCATCACCCCCCTCAGTTGCTCGAAGGGGAGGATCTTCCTGCCGTATCGCTTTCGGATCTCGGAGATTTTGCCCCACAGTTTCCAGGAAGCGGCATCGAAAAGGGTCTTGGGGAGAGCGCTCCTTTTCTCGGCGATGGTCTTCAGGGAGAAGGTGAGGGTCGCGATGTCGGCGGCCACCTCGGAGCTGCGCAGGGCGAGTTTCTGCACAATGACGTCGTAGCTCCCGAGGGTCTTGTTCAGGAGGGTGTGTCGCCGCTGCAGTTCGTCAAGGTCCCCGTCGATGACGGAGATCTCCCTGGACGCTCTTTTGAGGATGAGCTTCAGGGAGTGGGCCCCGGTGACAGGGATCTGCGTGGAGCCGCCTGCGATGAAGGGGCGCCCGTAGTTGGAGCGGATCATCTTGTAGTAGGCCGTGAGGAGTTTCTGAAAGTGAGCCCTGCGTCGTTTCAGGGTTTTTCGGTAGCCCGATATCTGGACCGTCGTCCGGTCACGCCGCTGGAAGACCTTGAAGCGCTCCATCTTCGCGATGGAGATGGCCTCGGTGAGGCGCGAGTTCTCTTCCCGGGCGCGCGCCAGTGCCTGGTATTTGCCCAGCTCCTCGCCCAGGAGATCCATGAGCCGGTCGTAGTCGGTTTTGGTCCCCGAGAAGAGGAGGGTGATGGGGAGTAAAAGGTGCCAGAGGGAGATCGCCATGGGTCACACCTTGATGGTGGCGATGGCCAGTTTGCCGGAAATGAGCCCCGTGACGGTGGCGATGGTCAGCCCCGTGGCCAACTGGGTCGGTGTGAAAAAGACCAGGGTGTCCGTCCCCACGAGGGCGTTCCCCACCAGGGCGGTGATGAGGGGAAAGGTGAAATGGGCGAGGCCATAGAGTGCGCCCAGGGCGAAGAGGGCGCCGAGAAGCCCCTGGAACATTCCTGTGAGCAAAAGCGGGGTCTGGATGAAGGAGGGCGAGGCGCCGAGGAACTTGATCACCCTGAGCTCCTCCATGCGAGACTCGATGGAGAGCCGGGTGGTAGACATGATCACATATCCAGAGGCGAACAGGACGATGGCGAGCAGGATCATCCCGATGAGAAGCATGATATCGATGATGTATCCGATCTTCCGGTTCCAGGTGTGGACCCCCCGGATGTCTGTGACGCCGGAGACGATGCCGTTGAGCTTGCCCAGGGTCCGGCGTGTGCGCTCCACGGTCTCGCGGTCTCCGCGGATCACAACCTCGAGAGAATGGGGGAAGAAGGTGGGTTCCACACCGGAGACGAGACCGGCGTCCCGTTGGAGATTGGAGACGAGTCGCTTTCGGGCGATATCCGGGGTGATCACCTTGATGGAGTGGACTCCCTCGAGCTCCATGATCCTCGACTTGATGGTCTCGACCCGATCGGGGGTGGTCCCCTGCTCCAGGTAGAGGGCGACCATGGCGCCGCTGCCCCAGGTATCTGAAGCGTAGCGCAAAACGCGGGAGACGAGGAAGACCGATCCGGCGAGCACGAAGGCCAGCGCGACGGTCCCCACGGCGAAGAGGTGGCTCCCCGGTTTCAACCGGAATTCGCCGAGAGCTCTTTTCACATGGTAGAAGAGTGTTCTCATGACAAAAAGCGCTCCGCTTCGACCATGGCGTCATGGGGAGCTTCGTCAGCCCAGAGTTTGCCCTCTCTGATGCGCCAGGTCCCGTGGACGCCCAGCCCCTCCAGGAGGGTCTGGTTGTGGGTGGCGATCACGAGGGTGGTCCCTTCCTCGAGGGGGAGCGCGAAGAGCAGGGTGACCAGCTCGATGGTCTGCAGGGGATCGAGTCCTCCCGAGGGCTCGTCGGCGAGGAGGATCCCCGGAGAGACCGAGAGGGCGCGCGCCAGGGAGACCTTGCGCTTCTCCCCGCCGGAGAGGACGCCGCAGGCGGTGAAGGCGACATCCTCGAGGCGGAAGAGTTCCACCATCTTCTCGACCCTGGTCCGCAGGAGGGTGCCATGGAGGCCCTTGATTCGAAGGGGGAGGGCGATGTTCTCCAGGACGCTCCGCTCGGGGAGGAGGTTGTTCTCCTGACACACCATGGCCATGTCCCGTTTCAGCATCATGGAGGATCGACGGTTGAGCCGCGCCACTTCGTGGCGGTCGATGAGGATCCGTCCGCCCTCGTAGGGTTCATCGCCCCGGATCATGCGCAGCAGCGTGGTCTTTCCCGATCCAGATGGCCCTGTGATCACGGTGACGGAGTGCGATGGGATGACCAGGGAGGCCCCGTTGAAGAGGGGATCTCGTTTCGGAAAGATTTTCGAGAGGTTTTGGATCGTGATCATTTCGACTCGAAAAATACCACAGGCCCTCGGGCGGCGCAAAAAACGGATGGTGCCGCTTGTGTGCGGCCGGTGCACCTGCAACTCAGACATCAGCTTGACCTTTTAGAGGAATGATGTAGGTATAGCTCCTTGAGCGGGGAACGGGACGGTGTTTTGGTATCCGGTCCCGTGGGCCAACCCCCCGTGAAGAGAGCCATCATGACCAACGAAAACAGCAACTCCAATGATTTCGCTTCCATGCTCCAGAACAGCCTGAGCGCCATGGACCACATCGAGCCCGGGCAGAAGCTCGAGGCGATCATCGTCAATCTGACCGACGACTGGATCTTCCTGGACATCGGCCGCAAGGGCGAGGGAGTCCTCGACAAGAAGGAGTGCCTGAACCGTGAGGGTGAGTGCACAGTGAAGACGGGAGACAGCATCACCGTCTTCTTCCTCCGTTCCAAGGACGGCGAGATGGTCTTCACGACGCGGCTTGGTCGTGGTGAGAGTGGTCACGAGCAGCTCGAGGACGCCTTCCACAACGGCATTCCCGTGGAGGCCTTCGTTGAGAAGGAGATCAAGGGGGGCTTCGAGGTGAAGATCGGCGGAACGGTCCGGGCCTTCTGCCCCTACTCCCAGATGGCTCTGCGGCGCGTGGAAGACAACTCCGTGTATCTGGGGCAGCACATGAAGTTCTATATCTCGGAGTTCTCCGAGAAGGGACGCAACATCGTGGTGTCCCGCAGGCAGCTCCTCATCGAGGAGGAAGAGGAGTCCAAAAAGGCCCGGCAGGCAGAGCTCCGGGAGGGGATGGTCGTCAAGGGGACCATCACCAGCATCCGTAACTTTGGTGCCTTCTGCGACATCGGCGGCGTCGAGGGGCTGATCCCCGTCTCCGAGATCTCCTACGAGCACATCGCCGATCCCGGTGAATACCTGAGTGTTGGACAGGAGGTCCAGGTGGAGATCATGCGCCTCGACTGGGCCAAGAACCGCCACTCCTTCTCCCTGAAGGCGCTCATGGCCGATCCCTGGGACGAGATCCCCGACCGGTTCCCTCCCGGGACCAGGGTCAAGGGAACGGTCATGCGGCTCAAGCCCTTTGGGGCCTTCGTCTCCATCGCCAGTGGCATCGAGGGACTCCTTCACGTCTCCAGAATCGCTTCTCCCACGCGGATCCAGTATCCCGCCCAGATCTTGAAGGTGGGTCAGGAGATCGAGGTGGAGGTTGAATCCGTGGACCCCGAAAACAAGCGCATCTCTTTGGCCCAGCCCCGGGAGGACGGCACCATCGCCGCCGAGGACGACGAGTCGGCCTGGGTCCGCGACTACCGCAAGAAGGAGACCAGGGAGCCCGAGACCATGGGTTCTCTGGGGGCTCTTCTCAAGGCCAAGCTCTTGGACGGAGACAAGAAATAGGGTAGTGTCCGGAAGTATGAAGGTACTTCTGGTCCGTCCCCGATACCCATCGATCTTCTCCGTGATCGATCCGGTGATCACGGAGCCTCTGGAACTGGAATACCTGCAGGCGGGATGTGCCCAGGCCGGTGCGGTGGCTGTCCTCTACGACGGCCCCGTGGACTCGCCAAAATTTGTCCGTGCCTTGCATCGGGAGCAGCCGGATATTGTTGGTATCACAGGGT
>QKIM01000655.1 GCA_003249585.1 Deltaproteobacteria bacterium | reverse complement strand
TGAATGTATTCACACGTGGGACCATATCCCATAATCGGCGCACGAATCAAGACGGATTCGGTGCTTTTTGGGCCCCCTTCGCCCGGTCCCTGTTCTTCTCGGCGTCGGAGGGCCGGATGTACAGGGGTTCCACCGCATCCATGGAGACGAAGTCAGGTTTCGAGTGGGCGGCCACGCCGGCCTTGAAGAGCGCCTCGGGGGTGAAGTCGTTCTCCGTGGAGAAGAGGGCCCCGGGGAAGAGGGGCCCGAGCCGGTCGCGGTAGGCGACGCAGCCGGAGCCGATGAGGCAGGGATGGCTCTGGGGATCGACCACCTCCGTGAGCCGCTCGGGGGCGAGGAGGAAGGGGGTCGGGTCGTTGGTGGTGCCGGTGAAGAGCGCACCATAGACCTCGTCGCGGCGGGCGTCCAGGAGCGTGAGGATGGGGACCCCCTGAACAAAATCGACCGCCTGGGCGTGCAGCACCTCGAACCCCGTGAAGGCCACGAGGTCGATGCCCAGGCCCCAGGACATGGCCTTGGCTGTGGCCATCCCGATGCGGATGCCCGTGAAGGAGCCGGGGCCCATGCCGCAGCCGACCAGGGTCAGGTCGGCCCGTGAGACATTGTGGTCGGCGAGGAGGGTCTCGATGGCGGGCAGCAGCATGGGGCCGTGGCTCTTTGCGCTCTGGGCCCAGCCTGCGAGGAACCCGCGGTCGTCGCCGAGGGCGATGGTCGTAAAGGGGGTCGAGGTGTCGAAGAACAGATACATGGCGGTTTCAGGGGCGGATGCAGGGCAGCGGACCCTTGGGGAGCGGGGAGAGCCCGTTGTCTTTGAGCTGCTCCGTGGTCACGGTCTTCTGTCGCGTCGGTTCCTTCTTGTCGCGGAAGACGCGCACCAGATCGTTCTTGAATCCGAACAGCATGAGGAGCACGATGAGCCCGAGCCCGATCCAGGTGACCGTGGCCCGTACCCCGATGGAGATGGGTTTGCGGATGGCCGCCTCGATGGAGAACAGCAGCGCGTGCCCACCGTCGAGGATCGGTATGGGCAGGAGATTGAGCAGCCCGAGGTTGAGGGAGATGAGGGCCATCATCTGCAAAAAGAACATGAAGCCCCGCTCGGCGGCCAGCTGGGCCATCTGGGCGATCATGACCACGGACCCCACGTTCTCGCGTTCCAGCTCCCCGGTGATCATGTAGTAGATCCCGATGACCATGCCCTCGGTGAGCTCCCAGGTGTTGACCAGGGACTCGCGGACGGCGTAGCGCAGGCGTCCACGGACGGGAATGTCGTCGGGAACATCCAGCGTCCGGAAGGTGCTGAAGCCGATCTCGTACCGGGTTATCCTGTTGCCGATCTTGTCGACGCTGGAGAGTTTGTCCTGGCGCATGACGACGCTGTGGAAGCACGTCCCGCCGGGGGAGGGGGTGATGAAGCTGAGACAGAGGCGGCTCTTGGTGTTGCGCGCGACCAGATCCTCGAATTCGGAGAAGGAACCCATGGAGGTCTTGGCGGGGCGGCAGTCGGCGATGGTCTCCTTGGAGTCCATGGGTCTGACGGACCAGACGCGATCCCCTTTGCGCAGCCCCCAGCGCCCCGCGGCACCCTCGCTCGCCGTGGCGCTCACATAGAATTCGCCCTGCTCGATGGCACCGAGGGCCTCGGGGCCGCTGAGCTCGACGTCGACGATGTTGCCCAGAGCGAGCCCCATGCCGGGGTTGATGGGCTTCACCGGCCTGAGGACCGACACCGTGAAGGGGGTTTGGGCGAGCTGTTTCACGGCGGCCTGATATCCGGGCCAGAACTTCACCGGAGTGGTCTTGCCCCCCTGCGTAAAGGCGATGATCCGATCGCCGGTCTTCAGACCGGCCTTGGCCGCGGGGCTGTCCAGATCACGCAGCCCGATGGTGGCCAGGGTGCCGTTGAGGAGGACGCCGGCGCGGCCCACTCGTGCCCTGAGCCCGACGGAATTGCGCCCGATGGAGGAGGTGGGCCGCAGTTTGAAGCTCATCTTCCCGTTGCCGGGGCGCTGTACGGTCACGGTGAGGGTCTCGCCGGGGGCGTTCTGGACGATGCGGCGGAACTGTTCAAAGGAGTCGATGCGGTCGCCGTTGACGGCCAGGACGCGATCACCGGACCGGATCCCCGACTGATGGGCGGCCATGCCCGGCAGGACCGTCCCCATCTGGGGAGGGGAGACCGCGGTGACGGTGAGGTTGTAAAAGAAGAAGATGAAGATCGGGATGATGAAGTTGATGGTGGGACCCGCAAGGACAACGATGAGCTTCTTCCACAGGGACTGCGAGGAGAGGGTCCGTTTTTCGTCTTCGGGGCTCAGTTTTTCGTTGGGATCTTCCCCGATCATGGCCACATAGCCCCCCAGGGGGATGGCGCTGATGCGGTACTCCGTCTCCCCCCACTGCTTTTTCCACAGCGCGGGGCCGAAGCCCAGGGAGAACTTCAGGCACTTGATGTTGAAGGCTTTGGCGGCGAGAAAGTGGGCCAGCTCATGAAAGAAGACGAGGGGGCTCAGAAGAAGGAGGAACCAGATGATGGTCATAATGTCACAATGTGTGTCCGATTCAAACGATGTCAACCTGCGTCACCCGGCCGATGGGTTCGCCGAGGAAACGGGTGCCGATGTCGGATATTCTTGAGGAGTCGGTGACGAAGACCTTGACGTCACCGCGGATCTTGCTGGTGCTGATTCCCTCGACGGAGGTGAGGAAGTCCCTGGCCGCCAGAGCGGTGGCGATACCCGAGTCGATGAGGGTGATGGGACGCCCGAAGACTTCGTCGGCGATGTCCTGGATGGTGTCCCTGAGGACAGGGTAGTGGGTACATCCCAGAATGATGACATCGAGATCGGGCAGCTTGCCCTGGAGCTCGCTGAGGTATTTGGAGGCCACGAGCCGCGGAACTTCACCGGAGATCCATCCCTCGTCGGCCAGCGGCACGAAGAGGGGGCATGCCTCCCCTGCCGTGGACACCTCTCCTTTTGAGAGGCTGCGGATGCGCTCCGCGTACACGCCGGAGCCGATGGTGCCCAGGGTCCCGATGATCCCGACACGGCCCGCACGGGTGGCCGCCAGCGCTGCCTTCGCGCCCGGATCGATCACGCCGATGATGGGGACGTCGAACCGCTCCTCAAGGGTGGGGAGGGAGTGGGCCGAGGCGGTGTTGCAGGCCACGATGAGCATCTTGATTTGTTGGGAGAGGAGAAACTCCGCGTTCTTCACGGAGTATCGGGTGACCGTCTCCTTGCTTTTGGTGCCGTAGGGAACCCGGGCCGAGTCACCGAGGTAGATGATGGATTCACCGGGGAGATACCGCTTGAGGGCCTTCACCACGGTGAATCCGCCCACTCCCGAGTCGAAGACGCCGATAGGGAGGTTCGTGTTGGAGAGGGTGGTCATGGATGTCTTCCTGTACGGACGGATGAGGTGACCAGATCCCGTGGAGCGACCGTCGCCCAAGGGTCCGCCTGTTGTAGCATGTCCGAAAAAAACCACAATCTTTTTACGGGGTGGTGTCCCTCAGTCGACGTTGTCGATGATGGCCTTGACCCCCTGCACGCGGACTCCGAGGGAGACATAGTCGTGGCCATCCAGAGTGACGTCCGGGGTGAGGATGATATTGATGGTGTCGTTGCACTGCAGCTCCTTGAGGGAGATGCTGCCGTCCTCGACGCAGTCCGTGAGGGATTCGCAGCCGGTGATCTCCGGATTGCAGTTGTTGTCAAAGGTGTCCAGGACGAACTGGGACCCCTCGGGATCATCGTTGATGGCAGCATTGATGTCGTCGACGAAGGCCGGGAGGATCTCGTCGCGGAGCTGCACGGGATCAACCGCCCCGGCGATGACGAAGTTGGAGAGCGCGTCCTCGCTGGAGATGCCGTTGATCTGGGCGTAGTGGATGGGAAGGCTGATGGAGTCCGTGTCGGAGATGGGGATGTTGACTGTGACCGTCCCCGGGCCCAGCTCGGTGATGCCGGCGCCGTAGAGCCGTCCGCACAGGGTGGGGCTCTCTACGCTCCCCGCCTCTATGGCGAAGTGGCCGGTGCCGTCGAACATGGTCTCGGGGGTCGATCCGCTGTAGGAGCCTTCGTAGATGGTCCCCGAGATGTCGCCATCGCCCGGGGTGGAGAAGGTCTCGACCACGAGGCGCATGAGGATGGCGGTGTTGCCCTTGGCGAGGGCCTCGGCCAGGGGACCGTTCATGTCAAAGTCCGGGCTGGAGGAGAGGAGGCTCTGCAGCAGGTTTGCGAGTTTGTTGTCAATGAAGTCGTCGCCGTCGAGGTCGACGCCGATGCCCTCGGTGGGGGCTTCGGGCATGTAGATCTCGCTGATGGCATAGCTGTAGGCGCTGCCCCCGATGTCGCCACACGGATTGTTATTGTTGATGTTGTTGGTGCTTGTGTTGTTGCCGTTGTTGCCCGACGTGGATGAAGAGTCGTCGCAGCCGATGACACCGAGGGTCAGGATGAGCAGAGCGAGCAGGTTTTTCATGGTTCTCTCCAGAGAATAGGGGGTTCAGAAGAACGGCATCTTAGCACAGCCGGGGGGAAAAACAATGTGCTCAGACGCATTTGGTTTTGAAATCAGAATGTTTTCCTGATATGAAGGGAGAGGGTTTTGTGCCTTGCCCCAGGAGGATCATGACGTCCCGTTCCTTTTTGCTCTTTCCCCTGGCTGCGGTGATCCTGCTCTCCACGGTGACCTCGTGCAGGAAGAAGAATCGCGTGCCCGCCGAAGCCGAGCGCCTCGAAGCGCACTGCCTGAAACTGTACATGACCGTGGAACGGTGCCTCCCTGTCCTTTTGGCGGGCAAACGCACCGAGATGCCTGCCCCCGGTGAGCGGCGGGATCGCTTCGTCCGTCTGTGCACGAAGAACAGGGACGCCGAGGTGCGCGATGCCCAGTTGCGGTGTGCCGAGGAAGCGTCGGGCGATTGTGCCGTGTTCAAACGCTGTTTTGCCAGGACCAGGATGATCGGTGTCCAGCGAAGGCACGATGTGCTCAAGCGAGAGAACAAGGCCAAGAGGCTGCCGACCAAAATGCGGCCCCCGGGGGGATACTCCCGGCAGATGGCCCCGGAAAGGAAGTGAGCGTGCTCCCAAGACTCCTGCTCCTCATGTCGACTGCATTACTCCTCGCCGCCTGTCAGGCGGATGGTGAGGAGGGGTGGGCTCCCGTCGCCCGGTTCACCATGGATCCCCTCTACATCGCGCAGGGGGAACCGGTGACCATCACCCTGGACGGTCGGAAATCCTGTGACGCCCTGGACAGCCCCGAGCTGTGCGATACGACCGAGGACGGGGACGGCTGTCCCTCTACCTGCCCCGGCGGGATAGAGTACGACTGGACGATTCCCGGTCTCGTCGGGTCCCTGACCCCGCTCAAGTCCAACTATTCCATGGTGTCGGCTTCGGTCCGCATCGACCGGCCCGTGCAGATCACCCTGACGGTGACGGACTGTGACGGCATGTCGGCCACCAAGACGCTCACCCTGGGGGTCTCGGTCCCCTGAATTTTCCGGTCACTGTCGTTTCTTGGGGGAATAGAGGCTGCGTTTTACGTTGCGGATTCTGCGATTGGGGTGTCGCGGATCGGGGGGGGCGATGAGCATCTCCGTGGTGACGCAGCCGAAGGTGGGGAACCGCTCGACGCACTCCTTGACCAGGGTCGCCGCCTTCGCCTTGGACGTCGCCGCGAGGAGCGTCCCTGCACGGTCCAGGGCGCGGGCCCGGATGAAGGGGAGGACTTTCGGCTGGCGCGACAGGTTGGTGAAATGGGTGATGGCCTTGGCGCGTTTCCCTGTCAGGGCGAGCAGTTCCCCCTGGGCCAGGAGGTATTCGCCCCGATCCGGTTTCATGGCCAGCCCCTGGTCCAGCACGGCGCGGTAGAGGGTCGTCTTTCGCTGATGGGCCAGGACCTCCAGAAGGGAGAGCCTGGTGGGGATGTCCTTCGGGGCCAGCTCAAGGGCTTTGGTCAGTGCCCTTCGGGCCGCGGGATACTTCCGTTGCGCGAACCGCGCGCGTCCCTTGAGGAGCCACAGGGCCTTTTGCTCGGCGGGCGTCCTGGCCAGGGGGAGTCCCTTCTTGACCGCAGCCAGGACGTCGGGGGTACTGTTGAAGGTGTATGCCGCCCGGGCCCGAAGGTGCCAGTAGGCGAAGGTAGTGCCGAGGGTTTCTTCGTGTTTCTTCAGGACGGTGAAGGCGCTGCGCCCATAGCCCAGACGCTCGAAGAGCTCCGCCTTCTTCATGGGATCCTTGGGGATGACCAAGGCCTGGCTGGTCGGCTTTTTTTGGGGCGTGGCCACCTTTTGGGGCTGGGGGGTCACCTGGACGGGAGCCATGGCCACCGGTTTCTTCCGGGGTTCCACGGGGGCGGGCGCCACCATGGCGGGCCCCGCCGTGGGGCTGGAATTGGACGCCGGGGGGATCTCCTTGGTCTTGCAGCTTACAAGGATCGGCGCGAGGAGCAGGATGGACAGTGTTCTATGCATTGGGCCTCCTGGGCACACTGTACCACCGCCCGGCGGCGATGGCCAAATTCTCTCCACCTGCCTGTTTAGCAGAAAATCGACTACGGTGTGGAAAAAGTTATGCAATTGAGCCATTGTATAATAGGGTTCGGTTTTCGCCTGTGGACGGCGGCCCCCCGTGAATGTCATGAACAGGAATCCTCGCCACAAGAGAAGAACGTATGGGCTCTGGACAGCAGCGCTGCTGGCGCTGTTCCTGCATGCCGCCGTCTTCTTCGCGATCTCCTGGTTCATGGGGCTGCGGTCGGGTGACAAACCCCGTCCCGAGGAGAAGCGGGTGGTGGTGAGCCTCAAACGGACACCCAGGGTCCCGTCCCGGTCCCACACCGTGCCCCCCATGAAAGAGGCCGAAAAGCCCCCCAAGACCGACCACGTGAGCACAGTCAACTCCAATCCGCTCAAGGAGACGGTCAATCGCACACCCCGGCGTGCCCGACCCCGTCAGGCCATGCGTCCGCGCCGAGCGCCCATGGCCACCCCGAGGGCAATGCCGGCCCCCATGGCCCCGGCGGTCTCCCCTATGGCCCTGAGGCCCGGTGAGGTAGCCGTACGTCCTGTCCCCATGACAGCCTCAAAGCCCACCCCCGTCCGCAAGAAGGGGAAGGACGTCAAGCTCTTCCCGTCAGAGAAGGATGTGAACAAGATCCTGGGCATCTCCAGCAGCGACTACGTCCCCGGGGTGGCCTCGGGCAAGGAGACGGTGCTCAGGACCAAGAAATGGGTGGGTGCCAGCTTCTTCCTCCGGGTGAAGGATGCGGTCTCCCAGGTGTGGGATCCGGGGACGGTCTACAAGCGGCACGACCCCGACGGCAGCATCTACGGCTTCAAGAGC
>QKIM01000599.1 GCA_003249585.1 Deltaproteobacteria bacterium | reverse complement strand
GGCCGAGGAAGAGGCCACCGAGGAGAAGAACAAGCTGGTTCGCATCGCGGACAACCTCCCAGGCGGCACCGTGTGCCAGGTTGTCCTCGAGCCGGACGGAGAGCTGCGCTTTCTCTATGTGAGTGGCGCCGTCGAGCGCATCAACGGGGTCACCGTCAAGGAGGTGCTTGAGAATCCGGAGGTGTTCTTCGGGCAGATCGTGGAGGAGGATCGCCCGCGGTTCACCCGTGAGAAGGATGAATCCGCCCGCACGATGTCGACCTTCGACGTCATCGTCCGCCTGCGGCGGCCCGATGGGGCCCTGCGCTGGATGCACATCGTGTCCGAGCCGCGCGCCCTGGAGGACGGGCGGGTGCTGTGGGATGGCCTGCAGATGGACATCACCGAGCGCAAGAAGGCCGAGGAGACGATTCGCAAGAACGAGAAGCTGCTGCGGGGACTCCTGGACTCCGTGGATGAAGGCTTCATCGTGATCGATCGGGACTACCGCATCCTGACCGCCAACCGCGCCTACTGTCAGAACACCGGTGTCTCACCTGAGGAGATTGCCGGGAAGACCTGCTACAAGATCTCCCACCACAGGGAGGAACACTGCGCCGGTCGGCACGAAGCGTGCGCGGCCAGCCAGGTTTTCGCCGACGGCAGCCCCCACGTCTCGACCCACCGCCATATCGATCCCGAGGGCAGGATCCTCCATGTCGAGACCAAGGCTTTCCCACTGGAGGTGGTCGAGGGCTCGGTGCTCTCGGTCATCGAGGTGGTCAACGACATCTCTGAGCGGCGGCAACTGGAGGAGGAGCGGCTCAAGGTGCAGAAGCTCGAGGCCGTGGGGACGCTGGCCGGCGGCATCGCCCACGACTTCAACAATCTGCTGCAGGGGGTCTTCGGGTACCTCTCCATGGCCCGGGACGCCCTCGACGAGAAGACCGCCTGTGCCGACTACCTGGAACAGGCTGAAAAGGCCCTGCAGCTCTCGGTGAACCTGACCACGCAGTTGCTCACCTTCGCCAAGGGCGGCAGGCCCGTGCGAAAACGGCTCGACCTCGCGCCGGTCATCGAGAACGGGGTCGCCTTCGCCCTCAGCGGGTCCAGCATCCGGTCCGATATCCGTCTCGGCGCGCCGCTGTGGACGGTGGAAGTCGACGAGGGCCAGATCTCCCAGGTGATCCAGAACATCGTCATCAACGCCGTGCAGGCGATGCCCGGGGGAGGAACGATTGCGGTCCGGGCGCTCAATGTCCAGGCGCCCTCCGAAGGTATCCCCGCCTCCCTCGCGCCGGGGAAATACGTGCAGATCAGCCTGCAGGACAGCGGGACGGGGATCCCCCCCGAGGTGCTGGGACAGATCTTCGACCCCTATTTCACGACCAAGACCGAGGGCAACGGTCTGGGCCTGGCCACCACCTATTCCATCATCAAGCACCACGGGAGCACCATCGACGTCAAGTCCTGGCCGGGCAAGGGGACCATCTTCACCTTCTGGCTCCCCGCGGTGGAGGCCACCGACGGGCCGGCGGCTCCCAGGCCCTCGACGCCCGTGCTGCCCACAAAACCCTGCCGCATCCTGATCATGGATGACGAGGAGATGGTCCGGGATCTGGGCACCAAGATGGTCTCGAGGCTGGGGCACGAGCCGACCTGCGCCCGAAACGGCGAGGAGGCCATCGCCCTCTACCGGCGAGCCCTCGACGAGGGCAGGAAATTCGATCTGGTGATCCTCGACCTCACCATCCGTGGCGGCATGGGCGGCAAGGATGCCATCAGGAAGCTGCGCGCCCTCGATCCCGAGGTCACGGCCGTGGTCTCCAGCGGCTACGCGGACGACTCCGGGTTGGCCGATTTCTCGGATCTCGGGTTCGATGCGAGCCTCTCCAAACCATACAACCTCAAAGCCCTGCGCGACATCTTCCACTTCCTGCTCCCCCCCGAGTGAGGACCGCCTTCCATCAAGAGAAGGCGCCACGGACTCCACTTTCCGTTCCCCTCGGTCCATGCGCCACAGCGTATAGCGTCGGTTTATACGCGTCAGGGTATATTGCGCATTTTCCCGGCCGGGACCGGGAGTCCCGCCGTACACCGTACCGCCGTGGTCACCATGATCGAAAAAAATGCCGCAGGTTGTTTTGTGTTGTCTCACGACCAGTGTTGTGCAATAAAAGTGTATCGTGCACAACGATGGAGGTGAGCATGGCGTATGTTCGGATGAAAGGAAATCAGGTGGCGATAGTACACGGGGAGCGGGATCCCGAGACAGGAAAGAGTGTCCAGCGGACCCTCTGCCTCATCTATTCAAAGGTCGAGGCCAGGGAAGCCACCGGCGCCTCACGACAGGAGTTCAGACACCTGCTTGAGATAAACAACCCGCAAATCGCTTTCAACTGGCAAAAAATCGAGAGGGATCTCGTCAAGCTCGTAGAGAAACTGCCCGACATCGGATACCACGGGGCCCATCACCGAGAACAGTTGGAGGAGAGCATGTACGACTTCGCGCGGAGGCTGCTGAACACAGACCCTGTGAGGATTGGCGCCCACAACACGCTCATCGGAGAGTATGCCTTCCAGCTCAGGGTAATCAGTGACGCTATCCAGAAACGACTGGATGGGCTGGAAGAGGAGGTGCCGCTGCCCCGCCACGATCACCGGTTCCAGTGGTACTCGGACCTCTACAGTGACAGGGTGTCCCTGGAGCTCCATGACCGGACGCTCGCTGCGTGGGAGGCGGGACGGCTCGATGAGGCCGGGCAGCTCGCGATGTTGTGCGACCGCCTTTGGCCCAAGGACCCCTTCGGGTGTGAGCTGCTCGGGCGTCTCGCTCTAGAGCGTGGCAAAGCCGGCGACGCGCTTGAGTACTACACTCGTGCCCTCATCGTGAGCCGGAACTTCTTCCCTAAGCGGCTGCCGAAGCGCGATTACTGGGGCGTCCTGGAGACCCGCCCCTTCATCCGCGCGCACTGGGGCAAGGCGCGTGCCTTAAACCGTGCGGGCCGCTATCAGGAGGCACTGAGCGTCCTTGAGACGCTTGCCTCGATGTGTGGCGCACGGTTCGATGCGCCCACCATCCGGCTCACGTCCCTGATCAACCTCGGGCGCTTCCGGGAGGCAGTGGAAGGAGTCGAGGACTTGGGTGAAGGCATGGGTCACCTCGGCCTGCTCTGCGGCCTCGCCTTCGCGGAGCTCGGCGAGGACCGGCGAGCCCTCACCTGGCTTGTGGCGGGCTCACTGCAATACCCCGAGGCGGCTCGTATGATCGCCGGACACCGGGCTCCCAGCCATTCCGAGGAGGACACCGCCCCAGAAGATCTCAACATCGCCCGGCACCTGAGAAGCGACCTGGCTAATTACCTCACTGAGTATGCCAGACGCGGAGTTCAGGTGGTCAAGAGTCTCCTGAGGAACAAGAGGTATTGTTCGTTTCTGTCGGAGTACCGGCTCGCGCAGGACGCTGCCTCCAGGCGGGCGGGCAGTGACCATGCCCCGCTGGAACACCTCTTTGAGATGCAAACGCTCAGGTTCGCGGAGCAAAAGGCGAAAGAGCTCCATCCCGAGGTCTTCAAGGACGAAGAGGACTCTAACCCGAGGCGAGGGGGACGCCATGCCTAGAGGGAGGGGAGACGCCGCGAAAGGCCTGGAGCAGGGACAATCGGGAAGTGTCCAGGTGGAGATCATCCTGCACCCTGGGGGGACCATCACCTTGAGTACCTGTGAGGAAGGGGAGCCCATGTCCCTTCCGCTGTTCACCCGCATCAGCGCGCCCTTCGAACGCTCCACGGGCAACGGTCTTTTACACCTTGGACTGCATGAGATAGACTCCCCGCTCCCCGCCCCGCTCGATTTCTTCAGGGAACTCGCCAGGCGTTTCCTGATGGCCCTGTGCACCACACCCCAACCCGCCAAGGCGGGATCCCTTGAGGTGCCCGCCATTGATGCGTCTGCGCTGGAGGCGCTGACCGCCGAGGTGCCCTTCATGCGGGGTGCGGAATACTGCACGGCGCACCTCCTCTCGACGCTGTGGGGCCAGATCGAGGCTTCGCTCCGGCGTGCGTTGATGGAGAGCGGACAAACGCTCGAGGCGTTTCTCTCGGGGCACGACAGCGTGTGGCACACGGTGGGGAGGGTGTGCTTCCACCTCGCACAGAACGGTGAAGACCCGATGCTCCCCTTCGCCTTCCTCGCCACCTACGTCCACAAGGTGAGCAATGCAGGAACGGCGGCCCACCGGCCACTCTCGGCCGCTTTGGAAGAGTACGCCGGCGCAGGCAACCATGAGGCACTCCTCCATCTGCTCACGCCGATCATGCACGCCGTAAAGAAGAGCTCTTTTCTCAGGGATCTCTACGAGACCGGCGACATCTATCTCCCGGTCACCCTCACCGCGCAGGAGGCTCACACCTTCCTTCGGGAGATCCCGCTGTATCGGGAGGCTGGGCTCACCGTGCGCATCCCCGACTGGTGGCGGGAGAAGCATCCCCCGTATCCGCGCCTCACCATCACCATAGGCCAGAGCAAGACCACTGTAGGTGGGGAGGCGCTGCTCTCCTTCGACGCCAGGGCGACCCTCGGCGGAGCTCAGATATCTCAAGCCGAGATAAAGGAACTCCTGGCTCAGACCGAGGGGCTCCGCCTCATGAAGGGACAGTGGATCGAGGTGGATCACAGACAGCTCGTGCGGCTGCTCGAGATCCTGGACCAAGGTGACCGAATCACGCGTGAGGGGGTCACCTTCTCAAAGGCGGTGGCGCTCATCGCACGGTCCGGCATCACCGAGACGGCGATTGCACAGGACTCCGGCGAGGACACATGGACCGATGTTCGCCCAGGCGAGTGGTTCCGTGATCGGCTGAGCGCGCTCAGAGATCCCTCGGAACAGCTCCTGGGATCTCCCGACGCCGGCCTTGCCGCGACTCTGCGCCATTACCAGCGCTCGGGGCTGAACTGGCTCAATACCATGAAGGGGCTCGGGCTCGGAGGATGCCTCGCCGACGACATGGGGCTGGGAAAGACCATCCAGGTGCTCGGGCTGCTCAACCAGCTCAGGGAGCGTGAGGAACCCGGGCTCGATCTGCTGGTCGTGCCGGCGACCCTCTTGACCAACTGGCAGGAGGAGGCCGCCAGGTTCGCCCCTCAACTCAACTTTTACATGGCTCACCGCACCCACGGGGCCTCAACTTCAGTGAGTGAGGCCGGGCTGCCCGAGGAGCTGGGGGAGGCCCACGCCGTGGTGACGACCTACGGGACCCTCGTGCGCACACCGTGGATGCTCGACCACCCATGGCGCTGCGTTGTCCTTGATGAGGCGCAGGCGATCAAGAACCCCGCGGCCAAACAGACCAGGACTGTAAAGCGGCTCACCTCCAGGTGGCGGCTGGCGCTCACGGGGACCCCCATCGAGAACCGCCTCGGCGATCTCTGGTCCCTCTTTGACTTTCTGAATCCCGGGCTGCTCGGCACAAGGGCGGAATTCGCGGAAGTGACAAGACTCATGACCACGTCCCGGCAGGGGTATGCTCCCTTGCGCGCGCTGGTGAGGCCCTACATCCTGCGTCGCCTCAAGACCGACAGGTCGATCATCAGCGACCTCCCCGACAAGACCGAGGTCACCGCCTGGTGTCTGCTCACGAGAAAGCAGGTGGCCCTCTATCAGGAGGCGGTCTCCCGCCTGGCGAAGTCCCTCGCGGAGTCCCTGACCGAGGAGGGGGTGCGACGGAAGGGGCTCATCCTGGCCGCCCTGATGCGGTTCAAGCAGCTGTGCAATCACCCCTCCCAGCTTCTGGGCGACGGATCCTGGGACCCAACGGAGAGCGGCAAGTTCGAGCGTCTCCGAGCCATCGCTGAGACCATCGCCGAGCGCCAGGAGAAGATGCTGATCTTCACCCAGTTCAGGGAGATGACCGGTCCCCTGGCGAGCTTCCTCGCGCAGGTGTTCAACCGAGAGGGGGTCGTTCTCCACGGGGGGACCCCTGTGAGGCGCAGGCAGGAGCTGGTGCACAGGTTCCAGACCGACGAGATGCTCCCCTTCATGGTGCTCAGCCTCAAGGCCGGGGGGACAGGGCTCAACCTCACCGCGGCTTCCCACGTGGTCCACTTCGATCGCTGGTGGAACCCGGCGGTGGAAGATCAGGCCACGGATCGGGCGTTCAGGATCGGGCAGCACAAGAACGTCCTGGTGCACCGGTTCGTGTGCCGCGGGACCATCGAGGAGCGCATCGACCAGCTCATCGCCGAGAAACGGGAGCTCTCTGACGAGCTGCTGGCAAGCGGCCACGAGCAGACCATCACCGAGATGAGCGACGAGGAGATCCTGTCCATGGTCACCCTGAACCTCGACAGCGCCATGGAAGGTGATCCTGCCCATGATTGCGTCCTGGCCGAAGAGGATATATAAACACACCCAAGGAGTGAAGCGATGCGGAGAAGACGATCCAGACCATCCGGACAACACGATTACTGGCCAAAGCCAGCCAGCGTAGAGGAGCGGCGTGAAGAGGCGATGAAGGCCGAGGAGGCGCTGAAGGCTCGGGGGCACACGCTCAGCCCCATCCGGATAGGGCCGAGGAGCCGGATCGCGCACACCTTCTGGGGCAAGGCGTGGTGCGACAACCTCGAAGCGTACAGTGACTACGAGAACCGCCTGCCGCGTGGCCGGAGCTATGTTCGAAACCTCGCCGTGCTGGATCTGCAGATCGAGAAAGGCCGGATCACGGCCCTCGTCAGCGGCAAGAAGGTGTACGAGGTGAGCATTGGCATCGCTCCCATTCACCCCAAGCAGCTCGAACCCATTGTCAGCGCCTGCACGGGAAAGATAGACTCGCTCGTGGCCCTCCTGGGCGGGGAGCTCTCCGAGGAGGTGATGGGGATCGTGAGCCGACAGGGGGCGGGGCTCTTTCCAACGCCGGCCGACATCGAGTTCCGGTGCAACTGCCCCGACTGGGCCGGGATGTGCAAGCATATCGCCGCCACCCTCTATGGAGTGGGTGCGCGCCTCGATGATGACCCGGCGATGCTCTTTCGCCTGAGGGATGTGAGACCGGAACAGCTCATCACGAGCACCCGCCTCGCCCCCATCCATGCGGGCGGTGACAGCTCCCGTCGAAAAGGGAGGGTGAGCGGCTCGAAGCTGTCGTCGGTGTTTGGGATCGACTTGGACGGCGCCACCTCGGCGGAGGCGGAGGTCGCCCAGGAGATTCCGGGGGAGACGGAGGTCGCCCAAGAGATTCCGGGGGAGACGGAGGCCGTCCAAGAGATTCCCCCTCCAAAAGTCCCCAGGGAACAGATCGAGCCCGCCGACGAGTTGAGGGATGTCGCTGCCCCAAACAAGGACACGGGGATGGAGGTGTTCCAGGAAATCCCGGTTCAGGGGGTACA
>QKIM01000549.1 GCA_003249585.1 Deltaproteobacteria bacterium | reverse complement strand
GCTACGTGGGGGTGATCGCCAGGGCAATCGCAAGAAATTATCCCCTCACTCCAGTAAGGATTTGCAATCTATACTTAGGGAAATAATCACAGCGTCTTCTTCGTCTGCGGAGGCTATGCTTGTCCCCGGAGTATGCTTTGAGCATACTCAACACGAAGTGCCTGATTAGCACCATGTTCTCGGCTGCATGGTTCTTTCGGATGCGACAGGAGTCCTCATTAAATGTCAGATCCAGAACCCAATGTAAGACGCCCCTGTTTTCCCCAGGGATCTTCCACCACTCCCATTTGTGCAACCAGCATGCTAGATGCCTTTAACGCAAATCCAGCAAGAACCATAGTTGGTGTGTCTGACCTGGTCATGATCGCCTCCTCGCTGGATTTCTTACTCCAGCTTATGTTTTCGATCTTGATCCCCTTGATTAGTCAACTCTTATTTCTTGCGATCACCCTGCTCTACGGCCCCTCTGATGTTGTGCCTTGTCGCCTTCTGTGATACCCATTCAGACCTGCCCGCACAGCCAGAGCATCTCCCGGGGGATGACCGGGGATGCACACAGGGAGTCGACCCCCATGAATCCTCAGACGCTCCGCTACTCCGAATCCTTCGTCCGCAGGTCTGTCCGCCGCTACTGGTGGCGACAGGTCGGCCCCCTCTTCCTTGTGGGGCTCGGGGCGCTGGGGGCCTTCCTGGTCTACCGCCTCGCCGCAGGGGACCGCACGTGGCTGGTGGGCGCCGCGGGCGTGATCCTCGTCCTGGGGTGCGCCGTGGTCACGGCGAGCTACGTCATCCATCTCTCGCGCTCCCTGGAGCGCCTACGCCGGATGAAGGCCCCCGAGGCCACCCTCGAGCTTGGACCGGTGCGCTTCAGGGTCACCTCCGGCGCGGGCTCCTCGGAGATCGAGTGGTCCATCATCAAGCAGATCTGGCGCTTCGATGACGTCTGGATCCTCTTTTTTTCAGCATCGGAGTTCATGCTCCTCCCCGTCGCCGACCTGTCCGCAGAGGCCCTCGCCTTCATCGAGGAGCGAGCCGTGCACCACAAGGCCATCCTCTCCTGATCTCCGCCTTTGGCCCTTTACACCCCCAAATACTTTCACTGCACGCGATCCTGCCCTGTGGGCGTTGGCGAGGCTGAGCACCAGACCCTCCCGGCACCAGGAGAAGCAGGTCTTTGATCACGCGGCGCTACCTATCCTTGAGGATGATCTCCTCGGACAGGGAGAAGCCCAACTGGAGGTACCGCATCCCTTTCGCGGAAAAATCCACCGGCGTGTATTCGTTGGAGGGGATGTCCGCATCGAGCAGCCCCAGGTGTTTGTACACCTCAACCACCAGCTCGCTGCAGAAGATGGCGCTCAGGTCTTCGGTGTTTGTGCCGAAGGGGCCGTCGTATGCGGCCCTGAGCAGCTCCAGCTTGTCGGGGTCGAAGGGCCTGTTCTGCAGCCTCTTCCGCACGCTCATCACCGCGTCCACAAAAGCCTTCTCGTCGTAGTGTTCGCCCTGGATTCTCCGGACCGCGATATCCCCGCTGTACAGTTCAATCCGTTCGCTCAGGGGGACCAGCTGGACTCCGTTCTTGATCTCCTGGGTCCCCAGATCGCGGATGCAGTCTGAGGTGGTCGACTCGAAGAGGGTCAGGAAGTCGTACTCCGGCAGCTTGACGACCATGCCCACGTGGGACCACTTGGACATGGTTGCCAGGCGAATCATGTAACTGAAGGGGCTCCTCCCCGAGAACAGCACCAGGTCGCCCGTCCTCAGCCTGGACCGGATGTTCTGATACAGCTCCTCGGGTCTCTCCCTGAGGGGGGTGTGGTCAACGGGATCGGCCATATGCGTGGCGAGGCCGAAACGGGCATCGACGTCCGCGGAGGGCTCCTCGGAGAGATCGATGACGCGGTGTGGATGGGGGAGGCCCTGTTTGCCCGTGGAGACGCCGGCATCGTACACCCTGGCGATGTCCCAGTTGCCGTTCCACACGGTGCCCTGGTGCTTGTGCCCGAACAGGAGCGCGGAGATGTTCTCCCCCTCGAGCGCCCTGTACAGCTTGTCATGGTCCTTGAGCGTCGGGAACCACTCGGTCACGATGGGGCGGTGATGGAGATACACCACCCTGTGGGCGGCATTCTTCACCTCGTCGTCGTGCTGGAGCATCTGCTTGAGTCTCTGCAGCTGTTTTTCTCCCAGCTCCCCATCGCAGAACATCCGGTCATACCAGTGCAGCTCGTCGGCCATGGAGTCCAGGCCGAGAAACGCGATCTCACCGATGATGGTCTTCACCGGGTAGGAGACATTGGGGTCCTCCAAAAAGGCGTGTTTGAATTTCTCCACATATTTTTCATCTCCCCAGCCCCCTGTCCCATAGTCGTGATTTCCCGGGACACAGAGGACCCGAAAGCCGGCCGTTCTCAGCCGCCCGATGGAGGCAGCGGCCTTCTCGTAGTTCCCGTCCACGGTCGCGTCCTCGACGATATCGCCCGTATGGACGATGACGTAGTCCCCGGGGTCCTTGGCAAAGTCGATGATGCTGGTGACCAGCGCGTCCAGCCGATCCGCCATGTTCTTGTAGCCCACGTGGGTGTCGGTCAGGTGGATGATCTTCTTCATGCGCACTCTCCTTCTCGTGTGCTGATGCCCTCTTAGGCGGCGAACTCAGAACCTGGCGCCCCTGAGATGGCGATGGTTGATATCCCGGATGGACGTGAACCGGCCGGGCAAGGGTCAGTTAGGCTCAGATGTTATCGCGGGAAGCGTCTGGGTGGTGGTGGTCCCGTTGCCAACCTGCCCGTAGTTGTTGGCCCCCCAGCAGTAGACGCCGCCGTTGGTGGAGAGCGCACAGGTGTGATATCCCCCCACGGCTGCCTGGAGATAGGTCACGGCGGAGTCGACCTGAACAGGGGAGTACCAGGAAAAGCTGTTCCCTGTCCCGAGCTGGTAATGGTTGTTGAATCCCCAGCAGTAGAGCTCCTGCGTGGAGGCCTCGACACCACAGACGTGGTAGGCGTTCAGACTCAGTGAGGTAAAGCTTCTGCCTCCCGACACCGGTGTGGGGACGAGCATGTCGACGGTATCCAGGGATCCGATGCCCAGACTGCCGTTGAAGTTCTGCCCCCAGCAGTAGGCCACGCCGGCTGAGGTCAAGCCACAGCTCATTTTGTTTCCGCAATAGATCTCGGAGAAGGTGAGCCCCCCCGAGACCTGGGTCGGGATGTTGCGGTCGGTCGTAGAGTTGTTGCCCAGCTGGCCGTTGCCGTTGAGCCCCCAGCAATACGCCTGCCCCGACCCGGTGAGGGCGCAGGAATGATCGCCGCCCGCGGCGATCTTCGAGAGGTACAGGATATTCTTCACCTGAACCGGGGTTGCCGAGGAGGTGACGGACTCGTCTCCGAGCTGCCCGCTGGAATTTTTCCCCCAGCAATAGGGGGTCCCGGTCGTGGTCAACGCACAGGAATGGTTGTATCCCGTATCGATAGAACTGTAAAACCGGTCGCTGCTGATCCGCTCAGGGGTGGTTGTGGGTGTGGGCGAGGTCGTTCCGTTCCCGATCTGGCCGTCGGCATTGAGACCCCAGCAGAACACGACCCCGCCGCTCTGGATGGCACAGAAATGCGCCTTGGATCCGGAACTGAGGGCGATATAGTTCCCCCCATCGGTTTGGGTGGGCACCAGGCTGGCGTTGAGCGTGCCGTTGCCAAACTGGCCCGAGGAGTTTTGACCCCAGCAGTAGATATCATTGAGCTCATCGATGGCACAGGAGGTATACTCCGCAGAACCCGCTGCGATATACAGCTTCCCGTAGCAGTCGTCGTACGAGATGCCCATACAGTCCGGATCACACTGAAGCTCCCCCGTGGCTTTCGCCAGATCCCGGCAGGTCGCATCGCCAAAATCCGTTCCATCACAGGTTTCATAGGATGGCTGAAGCACCCCGTCGCCGCATTGCCCGTAGGCTTCGCAGGGGCTGAGATCGTACTGGCACTGCGCGGAGCACATGATGCTCCCGCCGTGGTAGTTGAGGGTCTCGCAGGTCTCGACGCCCATGGCCTGCCCGTCGCACGCTTCCCCGAACGCGCCATCCAGGACCCCGTCTCCGCAGCGGCCCTGGCAGGGTGAAAAATCCAACTGACAGTCGCCGCCGCAGACCAGCGGGGAGGAACCATAGTACCCGTTGGAAGCACAGGTCTCCTCAGACGGGAGGCTTGCGCCGTCACAGACTTCACCGAAGGCGGTATCGATGTTCCCGTCCCCGCAGTAGCCTGCGGCCGCGCAGTCGGAATAGTCGAATTCACAGGTGTCGCTGCACCGCAGGGTCCCACCGTAATAATGGGTATCCGCCGCATCATTGCAGGTCGCGCCCCCCAATGTGTCCCCATCGCACTGCTCGCCGTTTTCCACATTGATGACACCGTCGCCACAGTAGCCGTCATCCCCGCAATCGGTCTCGTTGAAGGTGCAGTCCACATTGCAGGTGAGGTCGCCGGTATAATATCCCCTGGTGGCGCAGGTGTTCCCGTAGAGATTTTCCCCGTCGCACTCCTCCCCGATGTCCACCACTCCATCACCACACTGACCCGAGGAGCCGTTGGATCCATCATCACAACCCAGAATGATAAATGTAAACAGTATCAGCGACCAGAACTTCATCATAACCTCCAGTTTGTTCAACCACGTAGCAACAGGCTATTCCCAAACCCTGTAAAGTCAATGAAAAATCGGTCAGCCCCTGAACGACTGGGTCTGGGAATCCCCATGGTAAAAAAACGGGGCCGGCTGCGGGTCTGTCCCAGGTATGCTCGACAGACCAACCGGCTTGTGCAAAGGAGGCCTGAGGGTGTATGCTGGTGAACCATGGGCAATGACCGATCCGCCTCGTTGAAGATCCTGACCAGCTGCATCCACTGCGGAGCCCCCCTCCCCGTGAACGGCCCCGTGCTCTCCATGCAGTGCTCCTCCTGCCTCAAGGAGCTCCAGTTCCCGCCGGCCCTGTGGGAGCGCGTCCTGGGCCGCGTTGACCGGAACCTCATCGAAAACAGCCGGGACCACCACTGGGACGAGGCCTTCGACGATATCAAGTTCTCCATCAGGTGGGACGCGGAGACGCCCTCCTGTGAGCAGTGCCATCTGCCGCTCGCTGTGGCCACGCGCAACAGCCTCTCGGTCACGTGCGGGGGCTGCCTCCACGAGACCGAAGTGATCCGGCGCCCTCCATGGATGGAGTATGAACAGCTGGAGTTCCTCTGGGGGACGCAGTCCGGACCGGCAAAAACCAGCCGGGACGACAGCCCGAAGCCCATCGCCATGTCCTGCCCGAGCTGCGGGGCCGCCCTCAGGATCACGGTCGACTTCGAGAGAGTGTGCGGCTGCGCCTTTTGTCAGACGGACTTCTACATCCCCGACCCGATCTGGCAGAAGTTGCACCCAGCGAAAATCGCCACCACCTGGTTCGCCACCTTCTCGGGGACTCCCGACTGGCAAAGGCAGCTGGAGTACGAGACACAGCAGGCACTTGAACAGCAGGACAGGGAGAAACGGCTGGAGGCCGATCGACAGCGCCTCATGGCGGAGAACAGGATCCGCGAACGGAAAATGGAGCGTCTCAAGGTGCTCCACGATCACATCAAGGCCATCGACGTCGGCTGGGGCAGCTGGTTTCTGACCCTGGGCGCCATGCAGCTGGCCCTCTCCCTGGCCGTGGCCTTTTTGATTCCGATCCCGCTGATCAGCGACTCCTACTGCAGGTCTCTGGGCCGCCGGTTCTGTGACGGGGAGATCGTCAAGCGGACCAGGGGCACCGGCAAGATTGGAGACTACGATTGCGTCAAGGGGAGAAAGAAGACGGCGCTCGATACCAAAATCATGGTCCTCAGCATCGCGTTCATGGAGCTTGCGCTGCTCGCCATCCTCATCACTGTGATGCTGATCTCGAGACAGCGCGACGTCCGCCGGATCCGCCACGTGCGTGAAGAGATTCAGAAACTGGAATGATAAAGGGGCGGTGTTCTAGAAGTGCCCGACGCGGGCGAAATCCACGGAGAGGCTGTCGGTGTCGTCCCACTCCAGCGGAGAGTTGGACGAGGAGGTCCCGGGCGTATCCAGGGTCGCGGGATCATTGGGGATGGTATCCACGGGAGAGAGCTCTCCATGGCCCAGCATGATCCCGATCCCGGTGCCTTCCAAATCCGGATTTCCCAGGGCCGACAGCGGGATCCGCATCTCGTAGAAGCAGTCGCGGCTCCCGTCGTGCCCGCGGCTCACGAAATCGATCAGGGAGGCGGCGTCGAACCGGTCGTCCGCGTCGGCCACCCCCCACAGGGTCGACGACGCCAGCTCGGTCCCCACGGCCACGTCGATCCCGGCGTCGTCCACCGAGAAGTAGTTGACGCCCCCGTCGTCCACCGCGAAGGTGCCGTCTACGGCCCGTGAGATGTAGCCCTGCCACAGGTTGGAGGCGATGTAGATCTGGTAGTCGGGCAGATCGCTGCCCACCCAGTAGGGCTGTCCCCCGTTCTTGCCCCACATGTCGTAGGCGGAGCCCTCACCAGGCGCGACGTCGATGGCGATCCACTGGATGAGATCCATCACCGCCGGGTAGGACCCGTGAGAAGAGCCGGCGTTTGACGGGTCCAGGATATCCGTGACGTCCACGAACTGCCAGGCCAGATACAGATAGTCGTCGTCCCAGGCAGCCCACAGGTGCGTGTAGTCAAAGGGGGTCTCGTGCATGCACCAGTTGTCTCCCAGGGAGCGGGGATCATCGTTGGCCATGTCGATGGCGATGAGCATGTCATCGGTCCACTCCCCGCCGTTGTGGCCGTCGATGGTGATGGAGCCGGAAGCGACCCGCCGGCCCAGGGTCGGATTGGTCGAATAGGGTGTGTCCGGCCCGAAGGTCCCGGAGCCGTCCGTTGTCTCAAAGGTCAGCGTGTGCGCGGCCATGGGGGTCTTGCCCGTCGCGGCGAATCCACTCAGGGCGACCGAGTAGCTCATGGACGGCTCGAAATCGCCGTGGGTGATGACGAGCTGGTTCGCCGTCGGCCACGTGAGCGTCATCCCAGAGACCTCCGGTGTGATGGTCACGGTGCCGTCCGCGGGGTTGCTCACCGGGTCCGAGAAGGTGATGACCACCTGCTCGCCCAGGGGAACGTTCGTCTGCTCATCGGCGGGCGAGGTCGTGAGCACCGTCAACTGGTCGCCCTGATCGGAGACGGTGGTGAACTGCCAGGTGAAGGAGTCCATCGCAGATTTTTTCTCGGCCGTGAACCCCTCCACGGTCACCGTGTAGGTGGTGTCCGCCTCGAAGAGCACGTCGGGAATGATGCTCAGGGTGGTGTCGCTGTTCCACACGAGCTCAAGATCGCCCACCGAGGGGCTGATCGTCACGGTGCCGACCTGGGGATTGCTC
>QKIM01000514.1 GCA_003249585.1 Deltaproteobacteria bacterium | reverse complement strand
CGCACCCGCCAAGGATGATGAGATCGGCGAGGGAGACCCGCTTGTCACCGGTCTGGGCCTCATTTAACACCTTCTGAATACCCTCGAGGGTGGCGATCACCTCGGCCAGCCTGGCCGGTTCATTCACCTCCCAGTCCTTTTGCGGGGCCAGCCGCAGCCGCGCGCCGTTGGCGCCCCCACGCTTGTCCGAGCCGCGGAAGGTCGACGCCGAGGCCCAGGCGGTGGACACGAGCCGGGAGATGCCAAGCCCCGACGCCAGGATCTGGTTCTTGAGCATGGCGACGTCCGCGCTGTCGATGAGCCCATGATCCGCGCGAGGGACGGGATCCTGCCACAAAAGCTCCTCCGCGGGCACCTCGGGACCGAGGTAGCGTGAGCGGGGACCCATGTCGCGGTGGGTCAACTTGAACCAGGCACGGGCGAAGGCGTCGGCAAAGAGCTCGGGGTTCTCGAGATACTTTTTGGCGATGGGCGCATAGACCGGGTCATAGCGCAAGGAGAGGTCGGCCGTGGTCATCATGGGACGACGCTTCTGGGTCGGGTCATGGGCATCCACCACCATGTCCTCGTCGTCCACGTCCTTGGCCAGCCACTGGTTTGCACCCGCTGGACTCTTCACCAGCTCCCACTCGTACTTGAAGAGCACCTTGAGGTAGCCGGAGTCCCATGTCGTCGGGTTCGGCTTCCAGGCGCCCTCGATTCCGCTGCCGATGGCGTCTCCGCCCTTGCCGGTGCCGAAGCTGCTCTTCCAGCCGAGCCCCTGATCCTCAATGGGCGCTCCCTCCGGTTCCGGTCCCACGTGGGAGGGATCTCCCGCGCCGTGGCACTTTCCGAAGGTGTGTCCGCCGGCGACGAGGGCGACGGTCTCCTCGTCGTTCATGGCCATGCGGGCGAAGGTCTCCCGCACGTCGATCCCGGAGGCGACAGGATCCGGGTTCCCGTTGGGCCCCTCGGGGTTCACATAGATGAGCCCCATCTGGACGGCCGCGAGGGGGTTCTCCAGCTTGCGCTCGCCGCTGTAACGGTTGTCGCCCAGCCACGTGTCCTCGTTCCCCCAGTAGATGTCGTCTTCGGGTTCCCAGACATCGACTCGACCGCCGGCAAAGCCGAAGGTCTTGAAGCCCATGGACTCCAGCGCGCAGTTGCCCGCGAGGATCATCAGGTCGGCCCAGGAGATGCGGCGGCCGTATTTCTGTTTGATGGGCCACAGGAGGCGCCTGGCCTTGTCGAGGTTGACGTTGTCCGGCCAGCTGTTGAGGGGCGCGAGGCGCTGGTTGCCCGTCCCCGCGCCGCCACGGCCATCACCCATGCGGTACGTGCCCGCGCTGTGCCAGGCCATGCGGATGAAGAGGCCGCCGTAGTGCCCCCAGTCAGCGGGCCACCACTCCTGGGAGTCGGTCATCAGCGCGTAGAGATCGTTTTTCACGGCCTGGAGGTCGAGCTTCTTGAACTCCTTGGCGTAGGCAAAGTCCCCGCCCATGGGGTTGCTCTTCTCGGAGTGCAGGTGGAGGATCTTCAGGTTGACCTGGTTGGGCCACCAGTCCCGGTTCTTCGTTCCGCCACCGGGGACCGGCATGCTCGTCATCCCCGTCACTGGACATTTTCGCTCTTTTTCCATGTCGTTCTCCTCTTGCTTTCTTCTTTCAAGCACCGTGTTTCACGAATCAACCGTACATGGATAGGACACGATGTCAATGAAGAACGTGTATGAAAACGCAGCCGAGGAGCAGATGAAAAAACGAAGCGGTGGCGCTCCCCGGTGGCTGTTCACGGCGCCGAGGAGGGGATCGAATCGCTCTTTTTCCCGCGGCGGGTCGGGATCCACATCAGGTGCGCGGTGACCCCTATCCCCACGGCCAGGAGAAAGAGCCGCCCGTGCCACTGCGCAGAGGAGAGCGCATAAAAACCGGAGAGCGCCAGGGTCACCCAGAGGACCGCGAGCACATAGACCTTGGTGGACAGCCCGACTCCCTCCCCGGCCCGGTAGCGCCTCAGGTGTTCTCCAAAGTAGCGATTGGTGTGCATCCAGTCGTAGAGCCGCCGGCTGCTCTTGGCGAAACACCATGCAGCCGCGAGCAGAAAGGGCGTGGTGGGCAAAAGCGGGACCACGACCCCGACGATCCCCAGCCCGAGAAAGAGCAGACCACAGCCCCCAAAGATCCACCGCTTCAGGATTCCAGCCCTTTCGGGCTCACCGTTGGGTTCCGTTTCTGTATGCGCTTTGTTCGGCATTACAAGTCCCTGTGGGTGGAAAAATATCATTCTCGCCTGAATATGCCATGGAAATCTGGTTTTTGACCCCGCTCCCAGGCTCCCCCACCTCCCCCCGAGCCCACCTGATAAAGATCTCTTATTTTTTGTTAATATTAAGGAGCAACAAGATCTAATCCTCTTGACTTCGTCGGGCGAGACGTCCGTAAATTCTCTCTCACGGGCTCTCCCTGCCCCCGTTCGATGAAGGGCGGCTCAGCGGCGGGAGGTGGCGCGCATCACGAAGTACACAAGGGTCAGCACACTGGTGAGGAGGGCGGCGAAGTAGGTGAGGGCCGCGGCGTTCAGCACCCGGGCCACGCCCTGGGACTCGCGGTCGCTGACGATGCCCGTGGCCACCAGCTCCTGTTTCGCGCGACGGGAGGCGTCCCACTCCACGGGGAAGGTCACGGCCTGGAAGGCCACCACGGCGGTGAACAGGATGATCCCCCCCCACACCATCACCAGCGAGCCGAGCAGGAACCCCGCGATGATGGCGAGGTAGGCGAAGTTGGAGCCCAGGTTGGCGGGCCCGACGAGCTGCTGCCTGAGGCGCATGGGGGCGTACCTGCGGGCGTGCTGGATGGCGTGTCCCACCTCGTGGGCGGCCACCCCCACGGCGGAGACGGACCGGCCGCTGAAGACGCGGCCCGACAGCCGCACGACCCTGGCCGAAGGATCGTAGTGGTCCGTGAGGAAGCCGTCGTGGGGCTCCACGCGGACGTCGCGGATGCCAGCCCGGCGCAGGAGCTCCCGGGCGACCTCGGCGCCGCTCATGGGACGCGAGAGGGCCACGCGGTCGTAACGGGCGAAGGTGGATTTGACCTTGAAGCTGGCGTAGAGCGCCAACAGCAGTCCCGGGGCCGCGATGAGAAAGTAGAGAGGATCGAGGATCATGACGCCCTCCTTTCATGGGGCAATATGGGGCTGCTTCGACCGCGGTCAAGGGGCGTTTTGCTTTGCCCTGGGGCGGGAAGTTTGCTAGAGATTCTGCACGCCGAACCCCCGGCAGGGAGAACCGATGACCACGCTGACCGAGCTTAAGTGCCCCAACTGCGGCGCGGGCCTGCCCACACCCGACCCGACTTCGGACACGACCACCTGCGAGTACTGCCAGGCCACCATCGCCATCGAGCGCGACGAAGCCCCCAAACCCACCACCAACCGCCTCACCATCCACGTCCCGGCGCCCCGCCCGGCCGAGACCCCCCAGACGGGAGAGCTCCTCAAGGAGGTGATCGCCCGGCAGGCGGCGGCGAACCAGTCGACGGGGGGCAAGGGCTGCGTCGTGGTGCTGCTCATCGTAGGCCTGCTCGTCGGGGGGCTCGTCACCCTCATCGTCTTCCTCAAGCGCAACGACGTGAAGAAGCGCCGGGACATGATCGCCAAAAACGAGCGAGAGAGCCGGGAGCGGGAGAAGGCGCGCCTCCTGGACGATTTCGATCGAAGGGCGAAGCGGTTCCTCCAGGAGCGGGAGCGGGAGGCCGAGGACATCGACAAGGCCACCCTCAAGCGCATCGACGCCCTGCTGACCGACAAGGAGTACCCCATCCCCTTCCAGGGAAGCGCGAAGGCCCCTTACCGGATCATCGACTTCGCCCCCCTGGTGGACCACTACCCGGTCCGTCGCAAGGCGCTGGAGAAGTACCGCAAGAAACTGATGAGGAAACACCCGGGGCTCTTCAGGTGGTACACCATTCCCCTGGGCCACACGTTCTACTACGGCTCCATCGAGCAGGTGGCCGCCTTCGAGATCCTCAAGACCCGCGGGGAGAAGGCGTGGTGGGACTATCTCCATATCTTCTCCCGTCACGCCGAGGTCGGGGTGCCCCGCGCCTTCCGCTACATCCTGCGCGCCAGCGGCGAGCCGCGGGACCGCAAGGAGCTCATGGGCCACCTCAACGGGCTCAGAAAGACCTTCCTGCGCAAGATCCGCCGCACGGGCATCAACGGCGACGCCTTCATCGCCGCGGTGCTGGCGAAAAAGCACAAAGAGATTGTCGCGAAGGTGCGAGACCTCTCCGTGGATCTGGGGATCACCAAGATGAACTCCGGCGCTCTCATCCTCAAAAACCATGTCTGGAAGGTCGGCCACATCTACCACCGCCCCGCGGAGATCTTTGGATGGATCTACCCGGAACTGAATCCGAAACGCAAAGAACTGGAAAAACACGGCATCAAAACCCCCGCACTGCCGTAGTGAGCACCCCCCTGGGAACATGACAGACACATCCTCCACCGCACAGTACCTGTTTCAGGGGACGGAGGTCCTCGTCAGAAAAGACGACGGCATCACCTTCGCCCCCCTCTCCGTCATCGCCGACGACGACCCGTCCATCTCCAGCCGCGGCACCACGGCCGCGCGGGAGTCCCGCCCCGGCGGCCCCGACCGCCTGCAGTGGGTGGAGGTGACCACCGACTACGTCCCGCCCAAGGCGTACACCTTCGTGACCCTGCGCTCCTTGTTCCCCATCCTTCCGGACGAGGACTTCCTGCGGGCGGGACGCGCCTACCAGGTCATGGACTTTCGCAGAAACACCCGCTACTGCGGCCGATGCTCGGGCCCCATGCGCCCCTCCCGCACCGAAGAGGCGAGGATCTGCGGTCCCTGCGGAAGGACCATCTATCCGATCCTCGCCCCCGCCGTCATCGTGGCCATCGAGAAGGAGGGGCGCATCCTCCTGGCCCGCGGACACCACCACCCCTCGGGACGCTACAGCGTGCTCGCGGGCTTCGTGGAGCCGGGGGAGACGCTGGAGGAGGCCGTGCACCGGGAGGTGCGCGAGGAGGTGGGCATCTCCATCACTGACCTCACCTACTTCGGCAGCCAGCCCTGGCCCTTCCCCCACTCCCTCATGGTGGGCTTCACGGCGAAATGGAAAGACGGCGAGATCGCCGTCGATGGCCGGGAGATCGCCGATGCCGGCTGGTTTTCCCCCGCCGACATGCCGCCCATCCCTCCGCCCCGCTCCATCTCCGGGGGCCTCATCGGCGACTTCCTCAAACGCCACGCCAAGCCTTAGGGTACGACGACCGGGGGCAGGATATGGACGAGGTGCAGCACCACCCGGAAGCGTTCTGAGCCACCTCACGAAAACGATCGGGCAATCAGGATCCATGTGGCAAGGGGACAGGTCTGTCCGAGATCCCAGGAGTGGGTATAAACGCGTTGCCGCCCGCCTCGAATCATGCCAAACTCTCCACAAACGGAGAAGGGAATGGAGAGCCCAAAGCGCGAGCAACATCGAGGAGACGAGTTGTCTGAAGAGAGCGTAATTCGAAAACAGCGCTTTGAATCTCTTACGATTTCTAATGTGCATATATTTCCGACCCATCATCCGGAGGAGAACGACCATGAGGAAGCGCTGTATCTTGTACTCTTATTAACAGTATTCGCGTGCGATGACTCTACACAGGAGTGTGACATCGGGAGCGAGGGGTGTGCCTGTACCAAGGGCGGAGCGTATGATCCGGGGCTGGTCTGTGATGGAGAGGCGTGTGTCCTCGAAAGCACCAACAACACCAACAATATCAACAACACAAACAACTCGAACAACATCAACAACTGCGACACTCTGTCTCCCCCTTCAGATCCGACCCCTGCCAACGAGGCCCAGGACGTGTTGCCACTGGAAGTGACCTCCATTTCCTGGACGCACACAGGGGACGCATCTCAATTCCATGTCTATTTCTCCGACTCGTGTCCTCCCCCATCCTTCCCGGATGCCTCCTATGTCACCGTGACGCAGCCCTCCATGGACGTCATTCTCGAGTACGACACTGAGTACTGCTGGAAGGTCGTGGCCGAAAACGGCCAAGGGTGCACCGTCGATGGACAGGTGTGGACCTTCACCACCAGCGCCGATTGCGTCGAGACCGACAACGGCTGGCCCGGCGGAACAGTCCCCGTTGGTTACAATAACGGCTCGGGCTGGACCATTGGTGCCCGCGCCCCACTCTTCACAGGCGGTTTGGACCAGAACGGGAATGACGACGTTGCCCTGGAGCAGTTCTACGGCTTCGTGACGGTACTCAGATTTCAGGGGCTCTACTGCGGCCCGAGCCAAGAGGCGGCCAGCGTGGCGGCTCAGTCGCTCACGACGCTCGCAAGCCTGGGCTACGAGGCGTGGTTCATCGACATACTCCTTCCGATGAATTTCCTGACGGACGCTCCAACGACCGAGAGTCATGCCCAGAGCTGGGCCGGCTCTTTTGGCCTCACATATCCGGTCCTCTATGGTTCGCTCCCACTGCAACTGGCAATGGAGTTTGAGTTGAACGCCACCCCCACCTTCGTCATCCTCGATCCGGAATTCAAGGTGGCTGACATCGTCGAAGGCTATAACGGAGTGGAGGACCTCGAGCAGCGCATCAAGAATGTCTCCGACGAGTTTATGAGCGACAATCCTGCTTGGGAGCGTTCCTGCCACCCTGCGCCCATCACTCCCGGCTGCGGAAACGGCATCATCGAGACCGGAGAGGAGTGTGACATCGGCACGGGCGCCTTGACCTGCCACGATCTCCCCACGCCCAAAGGCTACGGGGCTGGCCTCGTATGCGACGGAGCGTGCACGTTGGACGACACGACCTGTGGACTCGCCACCTGCTCGATGACGGGCAGCGAGTCCCTTGGATTCTCCATGTTTGCCTCCTGCCCTGATGTAGTGGGGGAGACCCGATATGATGTCTTCGCGCTCCCGATCCTGACAGGTGACTGTGTTCACATTTTCGTCGACAACGGTGTCGAGGGGGCCGATCTCAAAGCTGTCGTCAAGGACTCGGCAGGCAAACAGTACGGGGGCGTTCTCGACCAGAGCGAGCTGGATGACGAGAGCCCATGCAACGTTGCCCCCGCCAGTGGTGGTGGCTGCCCCGATCGAGCCGTGGTCGCCAGCGCCAACGGAGAGCTGTTCATCGGAGTCGCCCAGTGGGGTGGCTGCTCGGGAGACGCCGAGTACACTCTCCACGTCTCGGTCAACGGAACAGACATCGATCTCTCGACCGTGCCTTACACGGACGACACTGCCGGCTTCCCTGATGGGTTCTGAAACCAAGAACCTGATCTCGGTCGACCATAACAGCGAGCGCGGGCGTGGTGACCGCGAGTCTGGAGCGCTTTAGCGAGAACCTCATCGCCGTGGCCCGCTTGGGCGAGGAAAACCCCCGT
>QKIM01000579.1 GCA_003249585.1 Deltaproteobacteria bacterium | reverse complement strand
CCGCAGCCGGCAGGCGGCCGCCATCATGCTGATGATCTCCAACAACCTGGACCCCGCCGTGGCCCAGCATCCCCATGAGCTCATCACCTACGGGGGCAACGGGGCCGTCTTCCAGAACTGGGCGCAGTATCTGCTCACCATGAAGTACCTCTCGGAGATGGAGGAGAACCAGACCCTGGTGCTCTACTCCGGGCATCCGCTGGGCCTCTTCCCCTCCAGCCCGGCCTCACCGCGGGTGGTGGTCACCAACGGCATGATGATCCCCCATTACAGCAGCACCGAGGACTACGAGCGCTTCGCGGCCATGGGCGTGACCTCCTACGGCCAGATGACCGCGGGCAGCTTCATGTACATCGGCCCCCAGGGCATCGTCCACGGGACCACCATCACCCTGCTCAACGCGGGACGCCTCTACCTCGGCACCGACGCGGATCTGCGCGGCAAGCTCTACATCACCTCGGGGCTCGGCGGCATGAGCGGCGCCCAGGGGAAGGCCGTGGTCATCGCCGGCGGGGTCGGGATCATCGCCGAGGTCAACCCCGATGCGGCCCGCAAGCGCCACGCCCAGGGCTGGGTCGATGAGATCTCCGAGGATCTCGCCGAGGTCGTCGCCCGGGCCCGGGAGGCCCAGGCGGCGGGAAGGCCCCTGGCCATCGCTTATCTGGGTAACGTGGTCGACCTGTGGGAGTATCTGCTGGCCAACGATGTCCACGTGGATCTCGGCTCGGACCAGACCTCCCTGCACCTCCCCTTCAGCGGGGGCTACTACCCGGCGGGCCTCTCCTGCGAGGAGGCCAACCGCATGATGGTCGAGGAACCCGAGTCCTTCAAGGAGCACGTGCGCCGCTCGCTGGTCCGCCAGGTCGAGGCCATCAACGGCCACGCCGCCCGGGGCACCCGCTTCTGGGACTACGGCAACGCCTTCCTGCTGGAGAGCAGCCGCGCCGGCGCCGCCATCACCAGGGAAGACGGCTCCTTCCTGTACCCGAGCTACGTCGAGGACATCATGGGTCCCCTGTGCTTCGATTACGGCTTCGGCCCCTTCCGATGGGTCTGCACCTCGGGGGATCCCGGGGACCTCGCCCGCACCGACGAGATCGCGCGGGAGGTCCTCACGGCCCAGGCCGAGACAGTGCCCGAGCGGATCTCCCGTCAGATCCACGACAATATCCAGTGGATCCGCGAGGCGGGCCCCAACGCCATGGTGGTGGGTTCCCAGGCGCGTATCCTCTACGCCGACGCCGAGGGACGCATGGCCATCGCCCGGGCCTTCAACGAGGCCATCGCCCAGGGGCGCATCTCGGCCCCGGTGGTGCTCGGGCGCGACCACCACGACGTCTCGGGGACCGACTCCCCCTACCGGGAGACGGCCAACATCCGCGACGGCTCCCGCTTCACCGCCGACATGGCCATCCACAACGTCATCGGCGACGCCATGCGCGGGGCCACCTGGGTCTCCATCCACAACGGCGGGGGCGTGGGCTGGGGCGAGGTCATCAACGGCGGCTTCGGCCTCGTGCTCGACGGCTCCGAACGCAGCGCCGCTGCCCTTCAGAGCATGCTCTTCTTCGACGTCAACAACGGCATCGCGCGCCGCGCCTGGGCGGGCAACCCCAACGCCCTCTTCACCATCCGCCGCACCACCGAGAGCCACAAGGCGATGCAGGTGACCGTGCCCAGCGAGGTCGCGCCGGATCTCATCACCGACGACCTCTTCCAGGAGCTGCCCACGCCATGAAGACCGCCAAACCGGCCCAAAGCCCGCTGGAGATCCGTGACCTCGTGAAGTCCTTTCGGACCGGATTCCTGCAGTCCAAAAAGGTCACCGCCGTGGGCGGGCTCAGTTTCTCCCTGGAGGAGGGGGAGATCTTCGGACTCCTCGGTCCCAACGGCGCCGGCAAGACCACCACCCTCAAGATGATCACGGGCCTCATCTTTCCCGACAAGGGCGAGGTGAAGATCTTCGGACACCCCTCCGCCGAGGTGAAGGCGAGGGCCCGCATCGGGTTCCTCCCGGAGAACCCCTGGTTCTACGACTACCTCACGGCCCGGGAATTCCTGCGCATGGCTGGTGGCATCTTCAGTCTGCGGGGCCCCGCGCTCGAGAAGCGCATCAACGGCCTCTTCGACCAGCTGGGCATCGCGCACGCCGCCGATCTTCCCATGCGGAAATACTCCAAGGGAATGCTGCAGCGGGCCGGGCTGGCCCAGGCGCTGATCAACGATCCGGATCTGGTCATCATGGACGAGCCCCTGTCGGGCCTGGATCCCATCGGCCGTCGGGAGCTGCGGGAGATCATCCTGGGGCTCAAGGCCCGTGGCAAGACCGTCCTCTTCTCTTCCCACATCCTCTCGGATGTCGAGGAGATCTGTGACCGCGTCGCCATCCTCGCGCGGGGCAGGCTGCGGGAGATCGGCTCCGTGGAGAGCCTTCTGGACATGGGCACGAACGGCGCCGAGCTGGAGGTCGGCGGGGATCCGGAGCGCATCGGCGCCATCGCGGACACCCTTGCGCTCGAGTGGGTGCGTTCCATGACAGGGGGTCGGGTCATCATCTCCGCCGACGCCGACACCGCTACGGTGCTGCGCGCCTTCCTCGACGCGGAGCTGCCCATCCTGGAACTGAAACGCCACCGCCGCTCGCTGGAGTCGATCTTCGTCGCCCAGAGCGAGAAAGCCAAGAAGGAAGCGTAATGGGACCCATCCTCGCCCTGGCCAGCAACACCTACCGTGAGGCGATCCGCAACAAGGTCCTCTACTCCATCGGGATCTTCGCCCTCCTGGTCATCCTCGTGGGGAACTTTCTCACGGACATCTCCCTGCACAACGACAAGCGGGTCCTCTTCGACGTGGGCATAGGCCTCCTGAGCACCTTCGGCCTCATCCTGGCGGTCTTCACCGGCACTTCATTGATCTACAAAGAAATTGACCGAAAGACCATCTACCTCATCCTCACCAAGCCCGTGGGCAGAGCCCAGTTTCTCGCCGGGAAGATGCTGGGCCTCACGGCATCGGTCTATCTCGTCCTCGGGCTCATGTTCGTGCTCCTGGTGGGCCAGTCCCTCTTCATGGGGACGGGGGCCCCGCCCCAGCTTTACAAGGCCGCGCTGCTGATCCTCTTCGAGGTCTTCATCGTCATCTCCATCACCACGCTCTTCTCCAGCTTCTCCACGCCCTTCATCACGGGGATGCTCACCCTGGGCATCATCGTCATCGGGCGGCTCCTGCCCGATCTCAAGCAGATCATCCTCACGAAGTACCAGGCGGACGCCATGCGGGACCTGGCCGACCGCCTCCTCCAGGTCTTCCCGCAGCTGTACCTCTTCGTCCCCAACGGCCACGACTTCAACGGGCAGTATGTCAGCCTCACCGCGGAATTCGTCACCTGGGGCTACATCGGCTGGACCGCCCTCTATGCCCTCGTGTATTCCGGGATCATCCTCATGATCTCGGCGGTGATCTTCCGCCGCAGGGATCTCACCTGATGCGGCGCCCTGCCCTCACCCGCGCCCTCCTCGCCGTCGCCGCCCTGGTGGTGCTCCTTGGCCTCGTCTCGGCTCGGGTGGCCCTCCTGGCGCGCCCGGCCGTGGCCGGTGACGGCAGCACCCCCCTCACGGAAAACCAGCTCGACGCCCTCCAGAAAGCCGCCGAGAACCGCAGGATCTTCTTCTTCTCCAGCAGGGCCGCCACGGACCGGCTCCTGCGTGAACACCAGCTCCGGCGCTCCCTGGGCCGTTCCGACGCCGAGAAGCCGCTGCTCGCCCTGCAGCGTGCCCTGGCCGCCACTCGGTCCATCCTCGGCACAGACACCCGCCTCAAGGCCGATGTGGGCACCCGGCTCATGGAGGCGGGCTTCCCCGGGGCCCCCGCCAGCGCCGGCCGGCCCTTCCCGCCTCAACGTCTCCTGTCCCTGATCCTGCTGGGGATCTGGGTCGGCGCCGTCCTCGTCTTCATCTTCCGGGGGCTCACCCCTGGCCTCGCCCTGCGCCCGCGCTGGGCGGCCCGAAGTGCCCTCGCCTACGCCGTTTTCTTCACCCTCTGGGTCCTCGCGATCCGGGGCACCGCCTGAGAAGGGAGGACATCATGCACATCGCCCCCACGGACACCGGCTGGATGGAAGTCATCGTCGGTCCCATGTTCAGCGGCAAGACCGAGGAGCTCATCCGCCGCCTCCGCCGCGCCCGATACGCCCGGCAGCGCGTCGGGGTCTTCAAGCCCTCCATCGACGATCGGTTCAGCGAGACGGAGATCGTCTCCCGCGCCCAGGCCGCCCTCCCCAGTGTTTCCCTGAACGATCCTACCGCCATCCTCTCCCTGGCGGAGGATCTCGAGGTCGTCGGCATCGATGAGGTCCACTTCTTCGACGAGCGCATCGTGGAGGTGGCCGAGACCCTGGCCAACAGCGGCAAACGCGTGATCCTGGCGGGGCTCGATCTGGACTTCCAGGCCCAGCCCTTCGGCAACGTCATCACCCTCATGGGGCTGGCCGAGTTCGTGACCAAGACGCTCGCCATCTGCATGGCCTGCGGCAACCCCGCCGCCCGCAGCCAGCGCCTCGCCTCAGGAGGCAAGGAGCGCATCGTCGTCGGCGACGTGGAGGCCTACGAGGCCCGCTGCCGCAAATGCTTCAAGCCCTACCCGCTCCCCCAGCAGACCACCCTGACGCATAATTGATCGCTTGATTCCATTCAATGAGGCCCGTATCGGGCGGCAGGCCGCGGCCTGCCCTCGGCGGGGAGGCCTGCCACGGCAGAGGCCCGTGCACGGCCCAAAAACGGAAAAGGCACCGTTTCCGGTGCCTTTCCTTGTCGGAGCGAGAGGATTTGAACCTCCGACCCCTTGACCCCCAGTCAAGTGCGCTAACCAGGCTGCGCCACGCTCCGATTGTTTGCCAGCTCCCGGTGAATCACCAGGAGCAGGCCGGCGACTTCCTGCAAGGCCGATTTCCTTGCCTCAGCCGCCTGGAGCCGGCTTTCGACCGACTCCGTTCCGGGCCCGTTGGCCTCGGATTGCGGAAACATAACAGCTTCCGCAGAAAGTGCAACAGAAAAATCACTCGAAATGACTTTTCTCAGAAGTTGCCTGGCTCCCCGGAGAGTAAAGTACTCTTCATGGAGGAACCGGTGGATGAGGCGGGCCAGACGGACCGCCTCAACCGAGAAGAGACCGTCGTGGGCGACAAAACCCACGTCGGCGAATTCAACGAGCCAGTAGGTCACCACGTGCGGACCCACTCCGAGCACCTCGCTCAGTTGTGCGAGGGACATCTCGGTGGTGGGGTCGGGCTCGTGGATGGACACTGCTATTCGTTGAGAGATTTCTTCAGAATCTGGCTGGGGCGGAAGGTGAGGACTTTCCGCTCGCTGATGGTGATGGACTTGCCCGTCTTGGGGTTGCGCCCGGGGCGGGAGGTCTTGTCGCGGATGATGAAGCTGCCGAAGCCACTGATCTTGAGGCTCTCACCGGAGCCGAGGGTCTCTTTCATGGTCTCGAAAACGGCCTCGACGAGGTCGGAGGCTTCACGCTTGGACAGGCTGGTAATCCGTTCGTATACTTTTTCGATGATATCAGCTTTGGTCATTCATTACCTCATTTGTGAATGGAACAATACGCACCAACCCTCTTTTGTCAAGAAGATAACGCTTGTACCATGTCCGGAAGGTTTCGTCTTTCGTAAACGAGGCTTCCGCGGGGGGGGATCAACCTTTTACCAGCTTCGCGATGTGGGCGAAAACCGACGGCTCGTTGGCGGCCAGCTCGGCCAGCATCTTTCTGTTGAGCTCGACGCCTTTCTCTTTGAGGCCGTGCATGAGGTTGCTGTAGTTGATGCCGCTGATGTGGGCACCGGCATTGATTCGGGTGATCCAGAGACGGCGCATGTCGCGCTTGCGCTGCTTACGGCCTTTGAAAGCCATGGCCCAGGCTCTGTGAACCTGGATGACGGCTGTCCGCCAAAGTTTGCCGCGGCCGAGGAAGTATCCTCTGGCTGCCTTCAGGATTTTTTGATGTCTTCTATGGGCGGTAAAGCCACCTTTGACTCTCGGCATGACTGTATCTCCAACGCCCTACTCTACCGGTAAGGCAGCAACTTATCCAGATTACCCATATTGGTGTCGTCGACGATGGCTCCACCGCGCAGGCGGCGTTTCATCTTCCGGGTCTTCTTGGTGAGAATGTGACTGGCCCTGGCATGGTGCCGTTTCAGTTTGCCAGAACCGGTACGCTTGAATCTCTTCTTCGTGGCACTGTTCGTTTTCATCTTGGGCATAGTGGCAACTCCTGTCCTTCCCCGAGGGAAGCACCCATTGTAACTTTTAATTATTTGGCAGGTGCCTTTTTCCCGGGCTCACCAAATCCAGCGAACAGCTCATCGTAGCTCAGCGTGCTCTTAATGGACAACTGGTTTTTTCTGGCTCTGCCAGCCTTGTTGAGTCTCGATCTTCTTTTTTGCATAAGTCGTTTAGTCAATGAAGCCATAATCAACCTCCATGGGAAGTGCGGTTTAGTAAAAACGGGTATGTGTGTCAAGCATTTTTTTTCTTGACAGCGGTCTTGGAAACCTCTATGTTCACCTTCGCTCGATAACACGAGCGCCGCGGTTGTGGCGGAATTGGTAGACGCGCTAGATTCAGGTTCTAGTGGGCATACGCCTGTGAGGGTTCGAGTCCCTCCAACCGCACTGTTCATTACAGGATTTCAATGAATAAGCAAGCAAAAAGCGATGCTGTCAGGGGACTGTGGAACCATCGATGGTTCTACGCCACGGCCCCCGTGGGCGTCCTCGGGCTGGCGTGCGTGCTCGTCGTCCTCTTCGCCATTGCCTATCGTATCGCGTATCCTCTCGACCTCGAATGGATGGAAGGCTCAATGCTCCTGCATGCGCAGCGCATCATCGACGGGAAATCCCTGTATTCCGCGCCTTCTGTCGATCACATTCCCTTCGCCTATCCTCCTCTTTATGTGCTGCTCCTGGCCGGGCTGGGCAGGATCTTCCACCTCTCGGCGACTCTGGGGAGAGCCATCTCGGTGATCGCGCTGGGCGGCATCGCCCTCGTGTTCGGGCTGGCCGTCTTTGGCCCCCTGCGTCCCCTCAGGAGGCGCGCCCTTGTTCTGGCTGGCGCGAGCCTGACCGCCACGGGACTGGGGCTCTTTTTCGCCGATTATCTCTTCACGGGGGCGTGGCTGGACATCGTCCGCAACGACACCCTCTACCTCTTTTTCTGTTTGACGGGGCTGCTGCTGCTCGTTGAGAAGGGCCATACCATCACGGGCACCGTGGTGGCCGGACTCCTCCTGGCCCTGGCCTTCTGGACCAAACAGACCACGGTGATCTTTATCGTCGCGGCAGGCCTCTACCAGCTCTGTGCGGCCCCCCGACGCCTCCCGGGGCTCGTTCTCAGTGTCGCCGTGTTCACCCTGATCCCCCTGGCCATCGGC
>QKIM01000408.1 GCA_003249585.1 Deltaproteobacteria bacterium | reverse complement strand
GGCGAGCACGGCAATCAACTGCTGTTCCATGGAACCTCCCCGGCCGGGCCCAGGGGCACAACGACCGCTTCTTCAAATACCATGTTCGCAGGCACCATACAACAACCGAGGGGATCTCCTGCGACGACCAAGGGAAATGGACGCTTGTGCCCAGCGCGACTTTCACCCATAATGGGGCCTCGTCGCCCCGGCGACACAACCCCTGAGAGGACCACATGATTTCCCGTACAACCCTTCCGTTGACGCTCCTCGCCGTGCTGGCGGTGCTGAGCGCCGCCCCCGGCATGGGCCGAGCCTGCACAAACTTCCTGATCACCCGGGGAGCCACCGTTGACAACTCCACAATGATCACCTACGCCGCGGACTCCCACGAGCTGTACGGCGAGCTCTACTACCGGCCCGAGGCCACACACCCCCCCGGCGCAAAAGCGCCCCTCACAGAATGGGACACGGGGAAGCCCATCGGCTCCATCCCCCAGGTTCGCCACACCTTCTCCGTGGTGGGCAACATGAATGAGCACCAGGTCTCCATCGGGGAGACCACCTTCGGTGGACGCAAGGAGCTCACCGACCCCAAGGGGGGCATGGACTACGGCAGCCTCATCTGGATCACCCTGCAGCGGGCCAGGACCGCACGCGAGGCCATCGGGATCATGGGTGAGCTGGTGGCGGCCCACGGATACATGAGCGCCGGCGAGAGCTTCTCCATCGCCGACCCCAAAGAGGTGTGGCTCATGGAGCTCATCGGCAAGGGCCCCAAGGAGAAGGGGGCCGTCTGGGTCGCCCGACGCGTCCCTGACGGGTACGTCACCGCCCACGCCAACATGGCCCGGATCCGCACCTTTCCCCTCAAGGATCCCGAAAACTGCCTGTACGCAAAGGACGTGATCTCCTTCGCACGCAAGAAGGGATACTTCAAAGGTCCCGACGATGCCTTCAGTTTCCGTGACGCCTATGTACCCGCGAGGTGCAGCACGCTCCGTGGGTGTGACGGTCGGGTGTGGGCCATGTTCCACCGCGTCGCGCCGTCGCTGAAGATCCCCGCCGACTACATCCTCTGCAAGCCAGGCGCCCCCGCCCTGCCCCTGTGGGTCAAGCCGGACAAAAAGCTGTCCGTGGCCGACGTGGCCGGCCTCATGCGCGACCACTTCGAGGGGACGGTCCTGGACATGAGCACAGGTCCCGGTTCCGGCCCCTTCCGGCTGCCCTACCGGTGGCGGCCCATGACCTGGACGGTGGACGGCAAAAACTACATGAACGAGCGCGCAACGGCCACGCAGCAGACCGGCTTCTCCTTCATCGCGCAGGCCCGCGCCGACCTCCCGGGCCCCATCGGCGGGCTCCTGTGGTTCTCCGTCGACGACATGGACATGACCGTCTACGTGCCCATGTACGCGGGGATCACCACCATCCCCCGGGCCTACGCCGTGGGCACGGGTTCCTTCACGAAGTTCAGTTGGGACTCGGCCTTCTGGACCTTCACCTTCGTCTCCAACTTCGCCTACTCCCGCTACGCCGACATGATCGTAGACATCCGCAAGGTGCAAAAGGCGCTTGAGGGGGGGTTTCAAAAGGCCCAGGCCCCCTTCGAGGCCAAGGCCGCGGCACTGTACAAGCGTTCACCTGCCAAGGCCAGGGCGCTCCTCACCGCCTACTCCGGCGAGGCGGCTCAAAAGGTCGTGACCCGGTGGCAGAAGCTCGGGCAGGAGCTCCTCATGAAATACATGGACGGCAACGTCCGCGACGCCAAGGGTCAGGTCACGCACCCCCCCTATGCCAGGGAGTGGTACTCCACGGTGGTCAAGGCGCGCCCCGACCACTTCCGGCTCCCCGACAAGGACACCCCCATGACCGACGCAGAACGGCTCGAGGCCCACAAGGCCATGCTGGCCAAGAAGGCCGCTGCCCCACCGGTGACGGCCCCCGGCACGGTAAAACCCACGGCCAGCGTGGCCCCGGGACCGCCGGCACCCAGGTGCCCCGAACCCGCACCGCGCAAGGGCGGAGGATGCCTGGCCACCAACGGCACGAGAGGATACCGAGCCTTCATCATCCTGGGGCTGCTCCTCGTCGCCGTCATCATCCGACTGAAATTCTTCTGACATGACCACGCTCACCCTGGACGTCATCGGCTACATCGAGAGCCCCTTCACCAGCAAGTTCGGCGTCCCGCGCCAGCCCGGGCTCGTGGACTCCTCGGCCCGCCTGTGGCTCTCCCCGCCCTGGGACGATCCCCTGGCCTTTCGGGACATCGAGGGGTTCAGCCACCTGTGGATCCTTTTTCATTTTCATGAGATTCCCCCGAGGGAGCGATGGTCGCCGCTGGTAAGGCCGCCGCGTCTGGGCGGCAACAACCGCGTGGGGGTCTTCGCCTCACGCAGCCCCTACCGCCCCAACCCCCTGGGGCTCTCCCTGGTGGGCAACGGCGGTCTGATCCGTGAGGGGGACCGGCTCGGCCTCGTCCTTGGGGGCGGCGACTTCGTGGACGGCACGCCCGTGCTGGATATCAAACCCTACCTGCCCTATGCCGAAGCCCTCCCCGGAGCCACGGGGGGATATGCCCAGGAGCCACCCCCGGCACGGCTGACCATCGAATATGCCCCCGGCACGCGCGAGGCGCTCGACGCCCAGGAGCTTCGCCACCCTGGATTCGCGCACCTGCTTGAGCAGATGCTCCGCCTCGACCCGAGGCCCCAGTATCGCCCCGGCGACGAAAACCACGTCTACGGGCTGCCTCTTTACGACTGCAACATCCGCTGGCGTCTGGCGGGCGGGGGCATCACCGTGACTACCGTCGAGCCATGGGAGGACTTCCTGCGGCGCCGAGGTGACGAGTGACCACGAGAAATCCTCAGCAGGGTGGGCAGGACGCGGCGTTCGTACGGGCAGGAGGTGTCCTGTCCCCAGGGTGAGCCTGCCACGGCGAGCCCGTCCGGCAGCCCCTTGCCCATTCGCCGCAGTCCTATCGCCTCTTCCACCAGGCCTCTGGATCCCTCATGCCAGGCGCCCAACGTTCTCCTGGCCCCGGCGTCACCATTCGCACCCCAGCGGCCTTCGCGGCGGCAGTGGCCTCTTCAGGGGGCGCGTCCCAATCGTGGAGCGCCAGACAGAAGGTCCCGTAGTGAACAGGGAGGAACACCTCTCCGCCGAGCGCGCGGTGTGCACGGATCGCGCCCTCGGGGCCCAGGTGGATGGGCGCCCAGGCCTCGTCGAAGGCGCCGATCTCCAGCATGGTGAGGTCAAAGGGGCCCAGCCGCCGTCCGATCTCCCCGAAGCCATCGAACCATCCCGAGTCCCCGCCGAAGAAGACCCGGTGCGCTGTTCCTGTGATGGCGAACGACGCCCACAGCGTCCGGTTGGAGAACTCCATGGCCCGCTGGGAGAAGTGAGCCGAAGGTGTCGCCGTGATCGTGAGCCCGGCGACGATGGCACTCCCCCACCAGGGGAGCTCCGTGATCCGCTCCCGTGGGATCCCCCAGCGACGCAGGTAATGCCCCAGCCCCAGAGGGACGATGAAGGGGACCTGTCGCTGGGCCAGGGCCTCGACGGTCGCGCGCTCCAAATGATCGTAGTGGTTGTGGGAGATGAGGACGGCGTCCAGGTGCGGGAGGTCATCGAGGGCCACAGGGGGCTCGTGGAAGCGCCTGGGCCCGGCGAAAGAGACAGGGCTGCACCGCTCGCCGAAGACCGGATCCGTGAGGAGCAGATGGCCCTCGATCTCCAGGAGCACCGTGGAGTGTCCCAGCCAGGTCACACCCAATTCGCCGGGCGCCTGCAGCTCCTCGGGGCGCGGGTGCCGTACGGGCAGGGGGTGGGGTGGACGGCGGTTCTCTCTGCCGAAGAAGGTTCGGCCCAACAGCCGCAGTATGTTCCTGGGTCGCTTGAAGGTGCGGCCCCCCGGAGGCACCGTGAACCGGCGTCCATCGAAGCCGCTGGCGACCGCCAGCGCATGCTCCTCGGGACCGTCCGGCCTCGGAGAGCGGCGGGCATGGATGGACCAGACGAGGAGGTTGACCGCGACGAGAGCCGCAGCGATGAAACATAGGGAACCAAGAACCATCGTCATGTCCGTCTTCTACCATCCACGCGCCCCTCGTCCAGCTGATTTCGGTCCGCGGTGCCCCTGACTCGGTCACTGGCAGCCCTGGGGCGGTTCTTGTCGACATTTATTCTTGCAGCGCTAACGTTTGGCCAGGATTTCGAGTCTATGGTATGACCGGTGTGGGAGAACCCCCCTTCGAAACCGGGGAGATGATGCACGACACCGATACGGCGAACTTGGTTCAGGCAGTCCTCAAGGGAGATGCACGGGCGTGCGAGCGCCTGGTGCGCCGGTTCTACCGCCCCTGCTATGCCGTCGCGCTGTCTGTGCTGCGCCACCCCGAGGACGCCGAGGACGCCGCACAGACAGCCATGGCCACCGCCTTTGCGTCCCTGGAACGCCTGAAGGATCCCCAGCGCTTCAGGCCCTGGCTCATGAAGATCGTCCGAAACCGCGCCCTCACCCTGGTCTCTGCCAGGAACGCGGCGGAGCGGCGTCGGTCGCCCGTGGATCCCGAGACGCTCGCCGTGGGCGCTCGGAACGTCCCAGTGCGCGATGACCTGCTGAGAGCACTGGGCCATCTCGCAGAGCGGGAGCGGGAGGTCCTCCTGCTCCACGACCTCAGCGGCCTGCGGCACCGGGAGATCGCCGACGCCCTGGGCATCTCAGAGACCAACTCCCGGCAGATCCTGTTCACGGCCAGGACCCGCGCGCGCGCTTCCCTCGAGGGGGCGCCCCAAGGAGGCACACCATGAAACAGCAGCCCCTCGACCTGTCCCCCCTGGACCCGACCAGGGACAAGAACCGGTTCGATCGAACCGTTGGTGCCCTCACCGCCCGAATCCTCAGAGCGCGGCGGCGCTCGACGATGACGGTGCTCTCCAGGCTGTTTGTCCCGGCCGTGGCTCTGGCCACCCTCGCGCTCGCGCTCACCACCACCATTCTCCTGACAGGTGGGGGACAGCGCCCTAGGCCGCCCCGCGCCGACGGGTCATCTTTCGCGCAGTGGGCCCGGGGCAAGACCACCCTCTCCTCGTGGGACGCGGTGGACGTTATCAGGAGGCGGCAATGAGACACCAAGGCTACCTCAAAGACAGAGCGGCGCTGATGGCGGCCGTCACCCTGATCTCCGTGCTCCTCCTGGGGGGCGCCGGGGGATTCTGGCTGGGACGCCACACCTCGAAGTCCTCCTCCGGAACGTCGGCGCCACCCCACCAGGGACTTCCCCATGAGGGGCTGGGACTGACCCCCGGGCAGCTGCGCAGGGCGAGGGAGATCGGGGACCGGTACCGGGGCCGGCTGGAAGCTATCAGGCGCCGGATCGCCCCCGACGCGGAGGCGATCCACCGGAAGATGCGGGAGGAGTTCCGACGTATCCTCACCCCCGCCCAACGAAAGCTGCACGACGCTCGGTTTCCCGGGGTGGGACAGGGCATGGAGCACAAAACACCAGGGACGGGCAGATCCCCGGGAGGCATGGGCACCGAAGATCTCTTTCCTCGTCGTCCCCCTCCACAGGCCCTCAAGGCCTGCCTCGGAAAATCCGAAGCTGCACTATGCCATTTTTCCGGTCTCCGGGGTAAAGACGTCCAGGGCTTCTGCCGCCGCCCGCCGCGCCATAAGGGGCTCGCCTGCATCCCGGCCCGTCGACCCGGTCCCCCTGTCACCCCCTGACGCGCTTGCAATCGGGTGAGGATGATCTATGCTCCCTTTCATGACACGCACCTTCTGTTTCAGCCTGTTTTTCCTCCCCCTGCTCTCCTGCGGCCGCGGCTCGCGATCCCCGGAACCCGAACAAAAGCCGACTGCACCGGCCAATGGAATGAGCAGCACGGCCTCGCCGTCCACCATGGCCAGACAAGGTACGCCCCCAGCGATGAAGGGCGCCGTACCCGCCGCCATGTCGGCCACACCCCAAGCGGCCGCGCGATATGTGTTCTTCGACGGCTGCTGGGATGCTCGTGGGCAGAACCCCGCCGAAGCGAAGACGCGGTGCCTCGCGCTGGCCAGGACCGGCAAGCCATGGCAGCGCAAGGGCTGCGTCTGCGCGGACCGCCACCTCATCACCATCCGCGAGGGCGATCCTGTCGCCTTCTATTTCATGTCCACCCACATGCACCACATCGGGAAGACCGTCAAGGCCGTACGCGAGGCCTGCCGCAAGGCCAGGGCCGAGGCCGTCGCCAAGGGGATCCAGGCGGACTACGACTGCGCCAGGGAGAAGGTGCATGCGGCACGGGGGCCCTATCGCCGCGTCCACGCGCCCTCCTCCTTCGATGATCCCAAGACCTTCATCTACCTCGACCCCGAACAGGGCGTCTGGATGGACGACCAGGGCGAGGCGCCCTGCTTCGCCGCAGGGACGCCCGTGGCGACCCCGGGTGGGGATCGCGCCATCGAGGATCTGCAGCCTGGAGATGCACTCCTGGCCTTCGACCCGAAAACAGGAGAGATCCTCTCCACCAGGGTGACAGAGGTGCGCTCCATCCCAGACGTCATGGTGGGGACGCTCACCTTCTCCGACGGCACACAACTGACCGCCACAGGGAACCATCCCCTCCTCGACGCGACGATTGGAGCCTTCCTCCCCGCAGGGACCCTGACCCTTGAAACCCGGACGTGGCGACTGGGCGGCACCGGCCTCAAACCGACGCACCTGGTCTCGAGCGTGTGGAAGCGGCGCCGCCGCGTCTACTCCATCTCGGTCGGCACGCCACACACTTATTTTGCTGCGGGTATCCCCGTGCACAACTATTGATCCCCTTACAGGCGCACGCCGTGTCGTGCCCCGGGCAGGCTCTGCCTTCCCCCATACTGGAGCGGCTCATGTCCACCCACCTCGATCTCATCATCCACAAGTGTCCCGGGTGCGGGGCCACCCTCGAGCTCATCCCCGGCAGCACGGGGGGGCGCTGTGAATACTGCGGGAGCCCCTTCACCCTGACCGCCCGACCGGCCCAGACGGCGGGTGAGCCGGCACCTCAGGAGTCGTCCGGACACGCACCGCCCCCATCGGCCAGGGAGCGAATCCGCGCGACCAGAAAGATCCTCCTCAAGGCCTTCAAACGAGAGCACGGGATCGATCTCGGAAAGGATCCCGTCGCGAAACGACGTATCGACGAGGCGCTCGCGAAGCTGCTGCCCGAGCTGGACACGTCCCCCTCCGTGGAGATCAACCTGCCCTTTATCACCGCGGACGCCTCGGGTCCAAAGCACCTCGTCCACATCCTCCACCGTGACGAGATCTCTTCTCTCTAGATCCCGCCTTGGAGATCATCACTGCGGACCCACCTCCACCGGTGCACTGCGCATGCTCCCGCCTGTCCGAAGAGAGCAACCGACGAAGAAAGTTGTTGTCTGGGGGGGAAAAGCATTTTTTTTCGACGCCCTTATGCCTATAATAAGGTATCCGAGAGGTGAACCATGAAATCTGATCTACTGAA
>QKIM01000381.1 GCA_003249585.1 Deltaproteobacteria bacterium | reverse complement strand
GAAGTCCAGCACGGCCTCCCCGAGGCGCATGGACGCGCCGGGCTCCTTGACCAAAAAGGCGATGTCCACCCCCTCATCGGGCTGGACCCGTATGGAGATGACGTTGGCGCTCAGCTTGTCCACCCACGGTCTGAGGAAGCCGGCCTCGGGCGGACGCAGGACCACGTCGACCCTCGCCTCGCGGGCCGAGAGCCGCTTGCCGGTCCGCAGGTAGAAGGGGACGCCCTCCCAGCGGGGAGCGTCGATGGTGAGCCGCAGGGCGAGAAAGGTCTCCACGGTGCTGCCCGGGGCGATCCCCTGCTCCTCCCGGTAGGCGGGGATCTCCTCGCCATGGATGGTCCCCCGGGCATACTGTCCGGTGGTGAAGTCCATGCACCGAGGTGTCCGGACCGCACGCAGCAGGCTGGTCTTGGCTTCACGAACGCTGTCGGCGTCGAGGGATTCGGGGGGCTCCATGGCCGTGAGCGCCACGAGCTGCAGCAGGTGGTTCTGAACCATGTCCCGCAGCGCTCCGGAGCGTTCGTAGTATCCGCTCCGAGACCCCACCCCGACCTCTTCCGCCACGGTGATCTGCACATGGTCAACGACCTGGGCGCTCCAGATGTGCTCGAAGATGGGGTTGGCAAACCGCAAGGCCAGGATGGTCTGCACGAGCTCCTTCCCAAGATAATGATCAATTCTGTACACGCTCTCCTCGGGGAAGCGTGCCTCCACGACCCTGTTGAGCTCGCGGGCGGAGTTCGTGTCATGTCCGAAGGGTTTCTCGAATACGACCCGGGACCAGGCATCGGGCCGAGGAGCTCGAATGAGGGGCACTACGCGTGCGAAGAGGTGTGGCGAGATGGCCAGGTAGGTGAGGAGGTTTCCCCCAGTGTCGTGGCGCTCATGGAGCGGCGCGAGGAGCGCATCGAGGACCTCGATCCCATCGCGCTCGATGTCCATGCGACCGTAATGCCAGAGGCCAAGAAATCCCTCCTCGCCCTCACGGGGCGTGTATCCCGTGGAGGCGATGAATTCAGGGAGCGAATAGTCCCTGCGGCCGACGAAGAGGATGGGAGTCCGATCGGAGAGCACCCCACGTCGATAGAGCCGCGCGAGGGCTCCGATCAGTTTTCCTCGGACAAGGTCTCCGGTTGCACCGAACAGCGTTATGACAGCACGCATAGACATCTCATTCCTCCTCGCTTCGGCTTCCCCCGATGTCGGAGACGACGATGAGCCGCTCATGAGCGGCCAGCGCTGCCAGGGGGAACCGGGCACCGCCCTCGAGAAATCGGGAATACACCGCTCTCTTGGGGCTCCCCATGAAGAAGAGCGCCACGAGGTCCGCCGTCAGGAAGGTCGCCGGGGAGAAGCTCACCCGTCGGGACGGCGGTTTCGGTGACGCTGGCTCGAGAAAGAGGGCCATGGGCTCGAGGGCTTCGAGATGGTCCCTTCCGGGGAAGATGGAGGCGACATGTCCGTCCTCCCCCACGCTCAGGAGCGCCAGGGTCGGGAGGGCGCCCAGTGACTGGCAGCTCTCTGAATAGGCTGCCATGGCGTCTTCGGGAGACCCCGTCGTCGGAAAGGGGTAAAATACACATGGAATCTCCGAAAGGATCGGCGCAACGGACGCCCCATTGGTCTCTTTGGGAGACAGCCTTTCGTCGGTCAGGAAGATATGGGCCAGGGTCCCGGGAGTGAGCGCCGCCTGAACCGTTTCCACCATGAGCCCCAGCGTCCGTCCTCCGGCCAGATAGATCCGCACCGCACCGGCGGAGCGGATCCGCTCTCCCAGCGCAGTGGACCAGATGGAGCCGATGCGACGTGGAAGGCTTTCGAGGTCTCCAGACAGAACCGTTGGCCTGATCACCGCTTCACCCCATGACCACCGAAAGCCCGGCGCATGGCCGCCACGAGCTTGAGCCCGTAGTCGTTCTCCCGACGCTGGGAGATGAACCGTTTGTGGAGCGCCAGCGTGTTGACCCCGAAGGGCACCTTTCGATCTATGGCCTCCTGCGCGGCCCACCGCCCCTCGCCGCTGTCATCGACGTGGGGGAGCAGATCGTCCACCCCGGTGGCGAGCCCCTGCTCCACCATCTCCATGAGAAAGGAACTGACGATGGTGCCGTGGTTCCAAAGGTGGGCAACCTCGGAGAGATCCACCTCGGGGAAGCTCCCCTCCCTGAGGAGCTCGAATCCTTCAGCGATCGCCTCCATCATACCGTATTCTATGGCGTTGTGGACCATCTTCACATAGTGGCCGGCGCCTCCGGGCCCCAACAGGGCGAAGCCTCCGTCAATACCGAAGGACTCGATGACCGGGAGAACATATTCCCAGGTCTCGCGATCTCCGCCGGCCATCAGGGGATATCCACGCTGTGCGGCGATGATCCCCCCCGAGACGCCGATATCCAGCATGCGGATTCCCAGATCTGCGGCGATACGGTGCCGACGGACGGTATCCCTGAAGTGCGAGTTAGCCCCGTCGATGAGGACGTCTCCGGGGCCGAGCAGACCGCACATTTTCGTGAAATGCTCCTCGGTGACATCCCCGGCGGGGAGCATGAGCCACACAACTTTGCGTGGTGCGTTGAGCAGCGAGACCACTTGCTCCGGAGTCTCGGCCCTGATCGCGCCCATCCCCTCAAGCCGCTGAGCGGGTTCAGGGGAACGATTCCAGACGACAACACGGATCCCTCCATGATGCATGATGCGCTCCACCATGTTCCCGCCCATGCGCCCCAGTCCGAGAAATCCCAGTTCCGTACATTGCGTGCTTGATGTCATGGTTCACCTCCGGTGAATAAGAATGTTTAGTCCAATTTAATCTCCGGAGAAAAAAACACAACCCCCTGCCCCCCGGCAATTGATCAACTTGAAAGATTCTGCCCGGTGGAGCTCATGGAGAGGGAGGTGTGGAGAACACCCTTTTGCTTGGTGAGGCTGTTGGCGACCTCAATGATTTCCGTTGCGTTTCCCCGCATCATGATCATCTCGGCGCAGAACCGTTCGTCGAGGTGGACATGGGTCGATGCCAGAAAAAGTGCGTGGTTCTTGTGCTGAACCTCCGTGAGGTTCCGGTTGAGGTTGCGGGTGTGGTGATCATAGACCATGGTAAAGGTCCCCAGGGCTTCGTCTCCCTCTTTCCACTCCTCCTGCACCAGCGCTTCCCGGATGAGATCCCTGACGAATTCACTCCTGTTCTCATACCCGCTCTTTGACACCAGGCGATCCAACTGATCAAAGAGTCCCTGCTCAAGAGAAAGACTGCAACGTACTAAACTGGACATGCTCCCTCCAATCCACTTCAGCGGCCCAATACGGTCCGCTCGATCTCACGTACCTGCGCCCGGTACAGGGAGGTTATGCGGGTGCCGTAATCGGAGAAAAGCTGGATGAGGTTTCTTGGATCTGTTTTGGTGTCGGGGCCGTTGATCCGGTCTCCAGCGTCCCCTACGCCTGGCATGATGTAGGCCTTTTCATTGAGGGCGGGATCCATCCACAAGGTATAGACGCTGGCGTTCTCAATGGCGCGCACGATGCGCAGGGAGCCCTTCATCACCGAAAGAACATTGAAGAACTTCACGCTTCGGGGCTTGACCCCCTGATCCAGGAGGAACTTCACGACGGAGATCATGCTCCCCCCGGTGGCGTTCATGGGATCGGCAAAGAACCAGTCCTTTCCGTCCAGGGCATCGAGATCGAAGAAGGACTTGTCGAGATCCAGCACATAGGCCATGTCCCGCTCCGTCTTGGAGTCGTCTCTGGAGATCTTGAACAGCGCGAAGGGGGTCACGTATCCGCCCGAACTGTATTCCTGGATCTCCTTGGAGACGATCATGGAAGGGAGCAGCGCTGCGCGCAACATGACGATCATGACACTGTTCCCCGTGACGTCGTCGATCTGGGGGATCTTGTGTATGGCATAGTTCTGAACCGGATAGGTGACCGGCGTCTTGACCATGATGTTGCGCCGTGATTTGGGCTCCCCGCCAAAGGCCAGGTTGAACAGCAGCTCATAGGCACGCTGGATATAGTACACGAATTCAGGGCCACCGGTGTCAACGTGCCGCAGCTTCGCTACCAGCCTGGACACCTCGCCGTGGATGAAGCTCGGGGTCTCCAGCGAGTACACGTGGATGTTGGGCTCCTGCTCCAAAACAGCGCGCATGGAAGCTCCCATCTCGGCGAAGGCCCCCTCCATCTGCTCCTGGACAGCCGGTCGTTCGGCTGGCTCACACCCATCATATCTCGCGAATATTTTGGATGTTTCGTCGTATTGCCGGTTGAGTGCGTCGATGGTCTGAACATCGGAGGGCCGCAGATATCCGTCGAGATCCATGGCCCGCATCACGAGTCTGGTCATTTCACGCTCCATTTCAGAAGAGTACTCCGCCGACCGCGACGCCGACGAGGAAGCCGACGAGCGCGCCCAGAGAAAAGGCAATAATCATGGCCCTGCGAATCTCTCGCGAGGCCGGTCGCTCAACAGGGGTCTCCTGGGGGAACACCGCCGTGGGGATGGACGCCTCTGAGCTCTCCATCTGCATTTGGGCAGGTTCGGGAGTGGAGACCGGCGCGGAGGGGACAGTCGATTCTGGAGGGGGCTCCACGGGAGGGACATCGGGTTCAGAGTCCACCACAACGTCAGGGGAGACCACGTAGTGGCTGCTGGTCCGGGAATCGGCCGCCGCCACGGCTAGCGAAGCCCCCTCAGCCTTCTCCATGGCCTCGTTCACATAATTGGGCGAAAGAGAGGGGAAGATGCGCTCCAGGGTCGCCGTCACCTCGCGCATTTCCTGGGGACGGTCCTCGGGATTCTTCTCCATGCATCCGAGCAGGAGTTCGTCAAAGAGCCGAGGCCTCCCTGGAGAGGGATGGATCACCGGGGTATCCCTGAGGTGCATGTGCATCACCTCGGTGGGATCCTTGTCCATGAACGGGAGGCTTCCGGCGATCATCTCGAAGCCGAGAACGCCGAGGGCATAGATGTCACTGCGCGCGTCCACCGCCTTCCCCTGACACTGCTCGGGGCTCATGTAGTAGGGCGTGCCAAGCGTGACCCCCTGCCTGGTCCTGGGCAGCTGCTGACCAGGAAGCGGCAACAGGAGCTTGGCCAGCCCGAAATCGAGGATTTTTGTCCTGGGTGGCCAGTTCCCATCGTTGGAGGGGACCAGGAACACGTTCTCGGCCTTCAGGTCCCGATGCACACAGTTGTGGTCATGCGCGGCGGCCATGGAGAGGCTGAGCATCCGCAGCAGCTGGGCCGCGGCATATCCGCTGATGGATCCCTGCCGCTTGATGAATTCCAGGAGCCGCTCCCCCTTGAGATACTCCATGACGAAATAGTAGCGGCCGTCGTGGTACTCGCCAAAGGAGAATATATCCACGATTCCGGGATCGCCGATGGCGTTGGTGATGGCCGCCTCCTGCTTGAAGCGCTGAATGTTCTCGGGGTTCTGTGCGACATGAGGGTGCAAAAGCTTTATAGCCACCTTCTTACCGATGACGGGGTGGATCCCCGCATAGACCGTCCCCATCCCGCCGGCGTCGAGACGCCTGCGCACCCGATACTCGCCAACCATTGTCCCTGGCTCAAGATCGGGAAGCTCAATCCTCGGTTTTCCGGAGTATCGTGCGGCCATCAGCCTTTTCCGCCTGCTTTCCCGAGAAGGGTCTCGAGACAGCTGTTGAGCCCGGCGCAATCCTTTTGGATGCACTCATGGATCTTCAGGTACCTCGCGGGATCGCTCTTCTGGGCTTTTTTGCAGTCTTCGTAGAGCCACGACTTGAGCTTGGTGTAGTTGAAGCGCGATTTCACGCTGCTCTCCTTGGCGCATTCACCGAACTTGGCGACCATATGCGGGCAGAAGTCCTTCTTGAGGATCTCCTTTGCCCGGCCGCTCCCGCCGGCGGCGTCATCACCCTGGGACTTGTCGCAGGAGAACAGGGCCAGCACGAGCCCTGCGGTGAACAGTAATCTCATAGCATCACCCTCTCTCGAAAGCCATAGACGACCTCAGCGGGTTCCAACTCCACTTCGGTGACCGGCTCCGCGCTGCATTCGGTCCCCCTGAAGGGACGCAGCAGGTAGAGCGGCTCGGGCAGAGCGTGCGTCTGCGCCCGATCCCAGTTCTTGTTGACGACGATGAAGGCCGTCGGCGCGTGCTGACCGGAGCGCTTCTCCAGAAGGATCGTCTCACCGTGGAAGAAGGGATCCGGGGCGAAATGCCCCTCCTCGGAGAAGACGGGGACAGCGCGACGGATAGCATTGATATTCCGCAGATAATCAACGAGAATAACTCCAGGGGCTTCCTGTATCGTGGTGGTCGCCCCCATCACGTCACAGGGCTTCTTCCATCCGTACTCCATGCCCATAGTGGCCTGTAAGCCTGCAGAGAAGATCGCCGTCACGGCGATGCGCTGCTGCATTACGTGGGCGCGCCCACCGCAGCTCACGAAAAGACGCTCCGTGTCGTGGCTCTCCGGGAAGGCTACGGAGGGAGCAACGCGCTGGAAGGACTCATGCTGCTCAAGCGCCCATGAAGCATCAAAATTCCAATATTTAGAAGAGTTATACAGATAATCGAAGCCTGCCTCCGCGAGTTCTGCGACCTCCTCCAGACGGCAGCCGAGTGTCTCCGCGAAGAAGAGGACCGGCCCCTCTGCCGCCTCCCGGGCCACCTCTATGAGACGGGCCCAGAGGGGAGCCGGGACCTTGTACGCTGCATCACAACGAAATCCCTGCACTCCCAGACGGACCAGATGCCGGACGAAGTCCGACCAATAGGCCCACAGGGCCTCCCTTGCCGTGGATGCTTCATTGTCGATTTCGTAGAGATCCCCCCAGACCGTTACGTTCCGGGCATCTGCGGGGTCGATGGCTGATGGGTGCAGGAGCTCCCCCTCCTCGTCCAGACTGTACCACTCGGGGTGTTCCTTCACCAGTGGGGAATCGATGGCGGTGTGGTTGATAACCAGATCCACCATGATATTGAGGCCCAGCTGTCGCATCTCACGAAAGGCGAGCTCAACCTCTTCATAGCCGCTCCCCCCGGAGGTCTTCAGGAAGACAGGGTTGACCCGGTAGTAGTCCTTGATGGAGTACAGCGACCCCGAGAACCCCGGGGCCTGAATGGGATTCAGATAGATCCAGTCGAAACCCATGCGGCGAGCGTGCTCGGCCCAACGGACCCACTGATCGGTGGTTCCGGCGATGGGGGGAAAGATGTTGTAAATGGACGGTCCGGACATGGTTCCTCCCTCTCGGGTGCAGGCAATAGTAAACAATTTTCTCTCTGGATGAAACTGTTAATCGTGAAAACTCCCATGCCCGGTTCCCTCCGGGCGGTGGCGGTAGCATCGCCGCACGGGTTGTGGTAGGGTAACCTCCCGCACAGCGGACGAGATGTATGATGCTTCCATTCCTTTTCATTCTCCTCTTTGTATTCACGGCCTGTGATGTGCCCGAGGCTCCCCGGAAATACGAGCCGCCGCCCGTGAAGACAGCCACCCAGACCGTAAGCGACGAGCTGCCCT
>QKIM01000232.1 GCA_003249585.1 Deltaproteobacteria bacterium | reverse complement strand
CAGGTGGCGGCCACCTGAATGGCGCCAGTGGTCCCGTCGGGCATGGTCGCGGCTCCCGGGAATGTTCCCTGCACTCCGCCTTCGATGAGCGCATAGACCTCCTCACCGGGGCTGTAGGAGGCGTCCGTTTCCTCAGGGCACAGACTGCCTGGAGTCGAGGCGCCGTCCAGCCCATCTGCGCCGTGGCACACGTACCAGGTGACACCAGAGGCGTCTGTGACGGCCACACCGCCCGCGGCACAGTTGGCCCCCGGGGCTTCCAAAGCCAGACTCATGGCCTCCTCGGAGCAGATGTAGCTGGTTCCCCCCGCGTCGGTCACCGAGAGCCCTCCGGCGGGACAGCTGGGACCGGCGGGCACGGGCGTTACGGTAACGCCGCCGTCAGCGTCATTGCACAGACTCAGCACGCTCCCGGCGTAGTGGACCTCGACGCCACCATCGGGACAGGCATCCCCCGCTGGGATCTCGGCTACCGCGGCAGCGAGACCGCTAGCGCTCTCGCACACATAGACGGGATCGCCCGTGGCCGGCGCCGTACGAACACCGCCGTACGCGCAGTTCTCCCCGGGCTCCTCCTGCTGGAGAAAGACACCTGCCGTCTCCTTCTCCCCACCGTCATCGCAGCCGGCGAGGGCCAGGGCCAATACGCTCACGACAGCAAACAGCACCTTCTTCATCATGATTTCACCTCTTTCGATTGTCGCCCCGCAGGGGGCACCCTTGTATCCCGTGCCCATACCATCCAAGGGGGCACCTTGTCCTCCAAAAAAACGACCCTGGCCCGAGAGCAGTCTGGAACGGTTCCATTAAACAGTCCTGTCATCTCCAGGTTCCAGGACACTGCTCGCAGAGGAAACATACTGGAACGCCAATGAGCGCCCTGTGACGCATACCCCCCTCGATGCACTGACGGATCCCTCAGGAAAGCATGATGGCGCTCCCGGATGGGTTCTGGGGGTGGGCGCGCTCGTGCACATTTTCATGCCCGGTTCCTGATGGAACTGAGCTGCCGGGTCTTCGACCGTTGAGCATGGTCCCCCGACAACCCATGGACAAGAATTACGGGGTGGGCTCAGGGACCGACATGACGAAGGTGTCACCGAGCCCCATGTTGGTGTACCCGGGCAGGTCCCCGAGCCCCCTGCCGACGATGTACACGCCGCCCTGCCCGTTGACGGTGATGTCCCCCATCTCGTCATGGCTGGTGGTCCCCAGCTGGATGACCCCAACGAGGCTGCCGCCTGCCTGATACGTGACCACGTAGGCATCTTTCCCGCTCAGTTGCGACCCGTCCATGAGATCGTACCCGGATTGCCCGACGATATACATGTTTCCCGCCGCGTCGGCGGTGATCTGCAGGGCCGGATCGTAGTCGGCCGTGCCCCATGTTTCGATGTAGGGGGCCTCCAGCTCCAGCGTGCCCGAGGAGAAGTTTCCGTGAATGACGACGGCGTCACCGTTCCCCTGGTTGGGAACTCCGCCGAGCGCCCCACCCGTCTCACCGACCACGTAGAAGGCCCCATCGGAGAAGGCGATGATGTCGTTGCCCTCGTCCCACTCGGCAGTCCCTATCTGGATCAGGTTGAAGACCTCGGAAGGGTCTGCCTGCCAGACTGCGGCGACGAAGATGTCGGAGTTGCCGTTGCCGGGCACCACGATGGAGGTATTCGCATAGGTGAAATCGCCGCGTAGCACCCCTGTAATAAGGATCATCCTGTTGCTGGACCCGTTCATGAAGGCAACGCCGCGGGCGAAGTCGTTCCCGGCCGTGCCGAACTGCACCACGCCCTCGAGCGCCCCGGCGGCGCTCACCACAGCGTAGAAGGCATCCGACATCCCTGCATTTGTCGCCCCCGGGAAGGCCCCCAGGGTATCCCCTACGAGGTACACGGTTCCAGCGTCGTCCACGGCGACGTCCAGTCCGTGATCAATGGCGGTGGTCCCGACCGTGGTCTGCCAGATCTGAGTCCCCTCCGTGTCGTATTTGGCCACATAGGCGTCCGAGCTGCCGTTCGCATACCCGAAGGAGCCCGCCAGGAAGATGTTGTCGAGCTCGTCGATGATGATGTCCCCGGACTGGTCGTAGCCGTCTCCCCCGAGGAGGACGGTCCACTCCCGCTCTCCTGTCGGGAGGAATTTGGAGAGATACATATCCGACTGCCCGGTGTGCGTAAGCCCGTCGATGTTCCCCTCGGTGGTACCGAACACATACAGATTGTCGAGGCTGTCGACGGCGATGTGCTGGTTGCTCTCGTTCTGGGTGGTCCCGTGGAGAAAACCGTCGTAGCAGCCCTGGGTTTCGAACTGGCAGTCGTTGGCACACAGTTCGGGGTAGCCGAAGGTGTTCATCACGTCATGGCAGGAGTAGCTTCCCAGCTCGGTCCCGTCGCACACCTCGCCGTGGGCCGCCTGGACAACACCGTCGCCGCAGCGCCCCGCCGTAGCACAGGACGCAAGGTCAAAACGGCAGTTCTCCCCACACGAGAGGACTCCACCGTAATATCCGAGCGAGAAACAGTCCTCGCCGTCGAGGTCGCCCTCCTCGCAGTCCTCAGGCCGCGTGATCTCCCCATCGCCGCATACGGCATTCCCCTCGCACAGCGAGAAGTCCAGAGTGCAGTCGTCGTTGCACTGGAGTGTCCCACCAAATTCGTATCCGTGCGCCTCGCAGGTGTCGCCGTTGAAGTCTGCGTCATCGCACTGTTCGTCCGTGGACTGTACCGTCCCGTCGCCACAGCGACCGAACCCCTCGCAGCCCGTCATGTCGAAGACGCACTGAGCGGTACAACCCAGATCACCGCCATGATATCCAAGGGAATAGCAGGTGGTTCCGCCCAGGGAAGCCCCATCGCACTGCTCGCCGATGTCGAGCACCTCATCCCCGCAAGAGTCATCCTCTTCTATCTTCGAAGAACAGGATCCGAGAATACACAGGGCCATGATAAGGATGAAGTGGGCGCTTCGTCGCATGGTTCACCATTCAATCTCTGCGGTGACGGCGCAGAACAGGAGGGTCATCGGTTTTGGGTGGCTACACCACGCATAGTAGCAGCTTGCCGACAAATTTCCATTCCTGCCCTGCTTAAACACACCGAAAACCATTGAGCCGCAGCGGCCCGGATGTATGGAGGTGAAGCGGATGCGATCGCACGGTTGTAGATATCGGCAACGGGGAGCCTTTTCGGGCAGTGGTGCGGGCAGCCCTTTGCGGTTTCCCCGTAAAAACTTAGCTATCGACTTCACAATTCATTACACTGTGAACAACTCGATTGCCCAAGGCGCGACGTCGCTTCGCCCAAAGGCCATAAGTACGCATCACGCAACGAGGAGGTCCCCATGCGAAGGTTTCTGCTCCTTACCTGCACCCTCACCTGGCTCCTCACCGCCTGTGACGACGACGGTGGCAACGGCAACAACGCAAACAACACAAGCAACGCAAACAACACAAGCAACGTCAACAACACAAGCAACATCAACAACACAGCGAATCCACCGTGCTCTCCTGAGTGTGAGGCGTGGGAGGAGTGTACGGGAGAAGACCTGTGCACACCCCGCGAGTGCGTCCCCGCCTGCGGCCCGGGCGAAGTGTGTGTTTACGACGAGACGACCCTCGATCTCTCCAACGTCTGTCGCCCCTATGGCTGGTTCCTGCGCCCCATTACCATCGACGATCCCGTGGTCAACGGCACTTCGCTCATGATGCCCGTGGACGGCATCTCCTACGCCGTCACCGACGACGGCAGCACCATCGCCACCGCCTACGGCCGCGGTCTCGACGCCCCCTACGACCCCTATCTGTGGACCCTGGATGCCTCCAGCCTGGTGCACCGGAAACTGCCCCTGAATGGAGACGTGTTTGCCACCGACGAGGTCTTCTGCGCGGACGAGGACTGGTGCCAGTTTCTCGGCTGGGACGACCTCTACCGGGAGTGGGTGGTCACGGGCCCCCTCGCGCCGGCCATCATGAGGGTCTCTACCTCAGGCGAGGCGAGCCTCTCGGCCATTGGCACCTCGCCCTTCGCCAACGGCTTCATCTCCTACTCCCACCGCTTCGACTGGGACACGCGACGGCTCTTCGTGTACGGCTGGATGGGAGCCTCCGATTTCGCCACCACCCTGTACGCCCTGGATCTCGACACCGGGACATGGAGCGAGATCCTCTCCGGGCTGCCGAGCATGGTGGACAACTGCCTCGTGGTCTCGCAGGTCATGGGGAAAAACATGCTGTACAGCTTTGGCGGCAAAACCACTGAAGACGGCGGCAACACCATCACCTTCTCCGACCAGGTGATCGCCGTGGATCTCGATGATTTCTCCTTCTCGACCAGCACCATGCCGGCCGGCATCGGAGGGCGCGCCTCCATGGCGTGCGCCGAAGTCCAGATGTACAGCGGCATCTTCGTCCTTGGGGGCAGCGTTATCAGCGACTACTGGAACGAGGCGCTCAATACGTATCACAACGACCTGTGGTCCTATGCTCCCACGGACGACTCCTGGCTGCAGCACACCTCCGACGCGGACATGGGCTCACTGGAAGCCCCCGATACGAACGGGGATCAGGCCTTCGTCGGGAACCCCGAAGGCCCCAACTTCGGTTCAAATCGTGGCTATTTGCAGATCCTCCCCCTCGGCCACGGCTCTGGCGGTGGCAACTACCTCATCGTCGGCGGTGCTGTCCCCATCTTCACCCATGAACAGTTCTACATGCTCGACCTGCGGCTGCTCCCCTACTTCTCCCTGGCCTACCAGTAGCACGGACGTCGGTGGAGAACGCCGCTCTCCTCAGGGGGTGCGCTGTTTGCCCAAGGCCCGCAGATGGGACTCGATTTTCTTGATGAACCGGTCCCTGTGCTGTTTCCACGCGCCATGGATGTATGTCTCAAAGAAGCCGTAGGGATCGTGCCGGACGTCCTCCCCATGGAGGCTCCTCAAGATCATCCTCAGGTGGTCCGTGTTCCAGGCCCACAGAACATCTCCGCCCTCTTCGATCTGGTGGAAGGGCTCAGGCAGGTCGCCATAGCCGAGTCCCTCGGCCCTGTACAGACATTCCGTGCAGATCATCTGAAAGCGCTGTTGTCCCCAGGAGGGACTCGTGTCGCCCACCACAAGGAGACCCTCCTCGAATTCGGGTTCCTTCGCCACGGCCAGCCCCTGGCATGTCGGACACCGGACCTCGATGCAGGTCGGCCGCTGACGATGGTCGTACCGGACATGGCTGCGGTTGCCACTCATCCGAAACCCAGGTCCCTTCTCTTTGGTCATGTTCCTCCCTACTTGGAGTGCAGCTTGAACTGCATGACCTTCTCGAACTCGGCGATCGCCTCCGTGGACCTGATCTCGAAGGTGAATGGCCTGGTCTTCCCGACATTTTTCGTGGCCGTTACCCGCTCCTTCGACTCCTCGGTGATCGAGAGCCCCAGGATGGCCTCCAGATATCGCACCGGGAAGTAGATGGTGGCCTTCATGTACCCCTTCCACGCGGACATCCAAACAATGGTGCGCTTCTTGTGCTGGACCTTGCACAGCCAGGCCTTGCCGTCCCGATAGAATCGCCACTCGTGCACCAGCCCGTTCTCTTCATAGAGGGCGAGCAGCCGGGTGTAGGCGGCATACCCCCTGCCCAGCACGGATTTCAGGACGGCCTCATCGGGGAAGGTGTTCTCATCGGTCAGCGCAATGGTCTCCATCTCTGTTACTCCTTACATCAACAGAAATGATACTCGTGGATAAACGTCTTCAGCCGTCTAAATTCCCGATCGCGTTCAGCACGACGCTCCCCAATTGCCGAGTATTGAAGGGATTGCCATTGCCATTGAGCACGCTCAGGTTCAACGCGCCAGCAAACTTTCGAAGCTCTGCCTTGGTGTTCCCGGCCAGTTTTCCATCCACGTAGACCTCGATTGTACCATTCTCAATTTCACGGATCTCAACATTCCCGTGTGTGGAGGATCGTACGATCTTCAGTTCGGATGCGGATCTGGATGGTTTGAGGAGCTTTGAAAGAGAAATGGAGACCTTCCCTTGGGCATTTGGGTCGCTCATAAGTCCAAGGGCTTCTGACACCGGAGCATCGAGCAGCATCTCGATCTGCATCTCATCGGTATTGACGCGCAGGATAATCACCCTGTCGACCTCCTGCAGTGTGTTGGGGTTGAAGGAAATATGGCCTCCAGAGCCCATCATGGCCGTGGTCTTCACTGAGACCCGCTCGCCAGCACCACTCACAACGTCGTATCCGCGTTGATTCACATCCGTCGCCATCTGGCCGTTGGTGATAAGGGCAGCATACAGTTCGCCTATTCGGCCGATCAGATGACGAAGCTCCGTCGGGAGAACGCCCCATTGCAGTTCTCTCTCGAACCACGCCATCGCCTCGCCCAGCGATTGGATGATCTGCATTTGCGTCAAAGCCATTGCGTCCTCCCTTTTTCCAGCGGCGATTGCCTCCCGTCCCTGTTGGCGTCAGGTCGGGTTTCCGCCCTCTGGGACGGGAAGAGTGTGCATTCCCTCATGGCTTCAACTTGAGGGAGGTGACCTTGAAGCCGATCTCGGGCTTTGAGGGATTGTAGAGGTTCATGTCGAGGATATAGGTCTTGCCCACCTCGACCTTGGGCATGCCGTTTGGGATGGCCACCCTGGTCAGGGCGTCCGCCTTCGCGCCGATGGTGTTCGTGGTGATCGCGATCGTCTTGATGGTGTACCAGTGGTACTTGCTGCCATCACCACCACCGGTTATCCGCGCCTCGATGACCAGCGGGGACCCCGATTTGGCCTTCACGTCAGCCGTCTTCTTGACATCGCCTGCCTTGTTCGACGACTTCCCGCCGCTGCACCCACAGAGAATAATTATGCTTAAAAACGATATCCACTTCATCTCCTGCCTCCTTGAACGCCCTTTTACGGACACGGCGTCCGATGTTCACCCTGCCAAGCATCGGTCAGTTTCGCTCCGGTGTCAACCTCGGTCCAGATGCATCCCTCCTCCCTGAGGATGCGATCCTGAGGCCGCCATCCCCCGTGCATGCAATCTGAAACCCGCTATTTCCTGCGGGGACCTCCATGCTGTGGTATGGTGAATCGCCCCTCGGGGCAGAGAGCATGGATTGCACATGGGACTCACTCACCACAACTGGACGGGATCGGGGATCTTCGTCCTGGCAGCCGTGGTCGCGCTGTCGACGGGCTGTGCGGGCGAGAAAAAGGCGGTCGCCGGACCACGTTCGGCAGGAGAACGTACGGAACCAACCCGTGAGCCGCCGCACCTCCCCGCGGCGCTGCCCGAAGCCAAACCCACGGGCACCATTTATGGGCTCTTCGACGGGATGACGGGCTATTTCCGCATCGGGGTGCTCGCCGTGGTGGAGACCGGGACGATCCGTGAGCCCAAACGCAGGGACAGCTGCGGAATGAAGAAAGGCGATCTCGTCACGCTCGCCATTCCCCGCCTGTTCAACCGCACCATCACTGTAACGGAGACCGATTTCCACAAGACAGGGCACTGTCACCCCAGCAGTGACACGAGGGGGCTCAAGGTGAAGGGC
>QKIM01000105.1 GCA_003249585.1 Deltaproteobacteria bacterium | reverse complement strand
GGTGAATGAACCGGCCAGGCTGGCCGAGGAGATCGCCACCCTCGAGGGTATTCAGAAGGCGTTCAATGAGGCCCAGACCGGTGACAAGCGGGTCTCCCTCGCCGATCTCATCATCCTTGGCGGGTGCGCAGGCGTCGAGCAGGCGGCCAGGGCCGTCGGCCATGACGTGACCGTGCCCTTCGCGCCGGGGCGGACCGACGCCACCCAGGACATGACGGACGTCCCGTCTTTCTGCGTGCTCGAGCCTGCAGCCGACGGGTTCCGCAACTATCAGAAGCGAAAGTATTCGGTGACGGCCGAGGAGCTGCTCATCGACCGCGCGCAGCTGCTCACCCTCACCGCGCCCGAGATGACGGTCCTCCTCGGAGGGTTGCGTGTCCTCGGCACGAACCACGGTCAGACCGGGCACGGGGTGCTCACCAGTCGCCCGGAAGCGCTCACCACCGACTTCTTTGTCAATCTTCTCGATATGGGGACGAAGTGGGTGCCGACCGCCACCGACAAGGACCTCTTCGAGGGGCGCGACCGCGTGACGGACGAGCCCAGATGGACGGCCACGCGCGTGGACCTCATCTTCGGTTCCCACTCCCAGCTCAGGGCTTTGGCCGAGGTGTACGCCTGTGAGGATTCCGCAGAGAAGTTCGTGACGGACTTCGTCCGGGTGTGGACCAAGATCATGAATCTTGACCGCTTCGACCTGCCTGGCCACCGATAATGGCACCTCGGTAGGTCCTCTTCATACTGTGTGACATACCTGGAGCGGGGGGGGGCGGCGCGCTCTGGCCCGAGGTCTATGACGGGAGGGGCGTGGGGATGGATGGTGCCCGTGTGCGCACGAGGGGGGCTTTAGAAGTAGACGGAGAGCTTGGCGCCGATGTAGATGAAGTCGAAATCGTCGTCTTCACCGTCTTCGCTGTCCCAGCTGTTGACCTGGTAGTACAGCATGCCGCCGATGGCCAGGTTGGGACCGACCATGAAGTCGACGCCGCCGCCGAGCCTGACGTAGGTGAGGTCCTCTTCCAGGGTGTAGCCGTTGAAGTCGAATTCACCGGTGCCCATGCCCAGGCCCAGGAGCCCGTAGACTTTGATGTTGGGGCTGGTGGGGAGGAAGAAGCGCCCTTCGAGGCCGAACTGGGTGGTGCCAAAGGAGGTATCGTCCAGTCCGTCGACATTGGGCGTGAGCATGTGATACCCGAAGGTGACGCCGGCGGCGATCTGGGGCGTGATGAGCCAGAACGCGGCGAGGTTGATACCGAGGCCTGGATCGAGGGAGCCGAGATCATTATCGCAGGTATCTCCCGAGCACATGTTGACGCCCAGGCTTGCCTCGACGAATCCGCGGAACTGGGGAGCCATGGGGGCGGGACCGGCACCGGCGGGACCGGGGGCGTCCTGCGCGGAGGCGATGGAGCCGAAGGTGATGAGGGAGAGGAAGAGGAGACCGGCGATGGATTTTCTGAGCATGATGTTTCCTTTCTGAAGAAAACGTTCCAAATTGCGTGTTTTATTTCACTATTAAGGGCTCTGCCATGTGCGTCACCCCAATGAAAACCAATGAATCGATCGTGAAGAGCCAAAGACAGCGTTGAATATAGGTGGGAAAAAGAGAATGTCAAGTCTCCGGACCCGGCCTTCTGGCCTGTGAGATCGAGGCCAGCGCCCGTCCCCGATCCCCGCTTTGGGGTTGGTTATGCATTTCACGATACCTCCAATATCGGCAGTAGATAAAAAACCGGTGTGGAAACAAACACTCCTGTGCGGGTGTATCCTGTTTTCCCCACGGGGAAGACCCCAAAGGACCGGTGTCATTGTCCGAGACGTATCGAATCCGCAGGAGATTCACAGGTGGCGGTGTGTGAGGAAAACTGAGGGGCGCCGAACGCTACTGGGCAAAGCAGGCGCCGAGCCAGCCTACGCCGATGCTGATGCAGGTCTCTCCCGTGTCGCACTCGGCGTCGCTGCCGGGGTGGCACAGCCGGGCACAACGATCGGGGAGCCCGATGAACAGGTAGGAGAGGCAGACGTTCCCCGCCTGACAGGCGTCGTACTCACCGGAGAGGGTCCTGCAGTCCTCCCCGTGGGTGGGGAGATCACCGTCGCCGGAGATTCCCAGCTCTGGATTGGTGAAGTCCATGCACAGCCCGTGGCCCTCATCGTCGAGCAGGTAGCAGTGCTTGTTCGTCAGGAGAGTATTGCAGCCCGTGTCCATGATGGGATCGCACACGTCGGGGCGGAAGCACAGGCCGGTGTTGCCGTCGGCGGCGTCGGCCTCGACCACGCAGACCCCGTTGGAGGGGCAGACGGGGTTGTAGATGCCGTGGCACAGGGGCATGCACAACGAACGTCCAAGGATGGGCGCGCATATGGCGCCGTGAGGACAGGGCTGCGGAGTGTCCCCGCAGGGACTGTAGTAGAGGACATCGGCGAAGTCCTCCTCGGGGACGCAGGACAGGGAGAAGGTGTGTTCGAGCATCCCGGTGGCGTCGATGACACACTGGCTCGTGGGCGCACAGTTGGGGTTGGGGGAGTTGAAGAAGATTTGATCCACGGTGCACTGGGAATTGCAGCCGTCTATGATGAGTTTGCAGCTGTCGTCGCAAGCCAGCTCACCGGCGGAATAGCCCTCGTCCAGGCAGGTGGCGTTGCCGAAGTTCGATCCATCACACTCTTCGCCTTCACTGTACTGGATGATGCCGTCGCCGCAGCGGCCCACGGCGACGCAGGCGGACTTGTCGATGGTGCAGCCGATGGAACAATAGATGGTGCCGCCGTAGTATCCGAAGTTCTCGCAGGTCGCGCCGCCGAACTCGTTGTCGTCACATTCTTCGCCGGAGTCCAGCACGCCGTCGCCGCAGTTGTCGTTTTTGACGACCTCCGACGTACAGCCGAAGGCGAGGATGAGCGTGAACAGAGCAAGGATGGTGCGCATGGGTCCTCCTGGATGTCGACCACGGTGGTCCGGGGTGCGGTCGTTCAGCCAAGTGTGGCACATCGTGAGGACAGGTTCAAGGGGCAAGGCGACTCACCTGGAAACGATCCGGACGGGGAGGTGGACCCCCGTGTCATTTACGGAGAGCCCGATGGAGACGCTCCCCTTCCCGAGGCCGAACAGCTTCTTCAGGGCCCGGCCCTTGCCCAGGAGCGCGAACCGCCGACAGTCCGGGCTCAGTGCGACGGAACGGCGGGAGATATACACACAGGTGTCACGGGCGACCACCAGCTTGTCTCGGACCGTGAGGGTGACCAGGGGAGAGTCCACGGTCAGGTCCAGGGGGAGGCGGTCCCCCTTCTTCAGGGAGAGAATCAGGCGCTGCTGCTTTTTGAGGACCTCGCCCCAGTGCGCCCGGTCGGCCTCGAGCTGCCGCAGGGTGATCACGGGAGGTCTGCCCTGGGGGGTGAAGACGCCGGATGCACAACCGGCCTGGATGGCGACGAGAAACGCGAGGGGGAGTAGACGGAGGGACATGGGATGCTCCTTTCCGGGCAAGGGCCCGCGGGGGGTTCTCTCCATGTCGTCAAGATAGGGTGTCGGTGACCAAAAGTAAAGTACATTATACAGAATGAATATTTTATTTTACATATTGGCGGGAAGCCATCAACAATTCCGTGCAATCTTTCGAGAAAACAGGTGGAGCGTGAGGACGTGCCAGAAGAGGAGCACGAGGAGCATGGCGCCATTGGAGAGGGCGACGCCCGAGAAGGAGAAGAGGGTGCGGCTCGCCGCCGCGCGTGGCGGCCACGCGCCGGCCCGGGTGGTGGGCTGCAGCAGGGAGAACCGGTAGCCTACGGAGACGGAGCGCCGGGGCCTGGCGCCGGCCTCGGCGGGGGGCTGCTCCTGGACGCTGACCTGCAGCCCCGAGACCAGGAAGAGGAAGATGAGGAGGGCGAAGGTGGCCAGCCAGGAGGCCCGTGTCGCCTGGCCCGTGATGAGCTCTTCACGCTCGTCACGCTCGCGGATGCGGGCCACCCGGGTGAGGATCATCTCCCGCATGGAGGAGGAGATGAGGAGGGTGACCAGGAAATACAGGAGCAATGCCAGCCAGATGAGGAAATGGATCCCCAGCACGTCGAGGACGACGCCGGCCGCAGTGCCCTGCTTCCCGCTGCCCATGATCAGCGCGCTCACCACCAGCAGGATGACCACAAAGGGGCTGGCCCAGGCCAGGTACCGGGCGATGAAGTGGTTAATCTTTGTGTAGCTCATCCCGCTCTCCTTTGACGGTGAACAGCTCGCCGAGGTCGACCTCGAAGTAGAGGGCGAGCCGGAAGGCAAGATCCAGCGAGGGATTGTAGTTGCCCTTCTCCAGGGCGACGATGGTGGCGCGGGTCACCCCCACGGCGTCGGCCAGCTGCTGCTGCGTGATGCGGCGGATGGCGCGCTGGACGTGGATGGTGTTCTCGATGATCAGTTTGCTGCGAAGGCTTCCCATGGGGCTCCGGTGCGGGGTGCGCTCTTCGCGCGCCCTTGGAGATCATCGTGTCACAGACGGGAAAAATGTAAAGTATAATGTACATCGCAGGGTCAGGGGGAGTCCCTGTCCATGCCCCCGTGTGGGCGGGAAATCTTCCGATCGAGCATAACAGAAATACCGCACCTTGCGCATGATGTGGTACAATCCCCGGGCGCCCGTGACCCTGGGATATCCTCGGGGGAGGGGCGCCTGGAGAACCAGCATGCAGTACCGCCTCCTCATCGTCCTTCTCCTTTTCCTCGCCGGGTGCTCCTCCTCCGCGAAGGGGACCGGGTACCCCGTCCCCGACGTGGACATCCGGCTCCCCGTGGTCACCTGCGCCGATCTGGACACCTCCACGGGGTACCACGTCACCGTGGACGGGACATCGGCCGGGGACGGCTCTCTGGAGAACCCCTGGGATCTGGACACGGCCCTGCGCCACCCCGGTGTGGTGCTCCCGGGGGACACCATCTGGGTCCACGGCGGCACCTACCGGGGCGCCTGGGTCGCCAAACTCGACGGCGCCGAGGGGCAGCCCGTGATCGTCTCGGCCTGGCCCGGGGACCGCGTGACCCTGGACAACGTCGGCGAAGACGATCCGGTGCTGCAGATCTACCACAGCTGGTCGGTCTTCCGTGGGCTGGAGCTCACCAACTCCTCCCCGGACCGCCGCAGCGCTCGTCCCACGGGAATCTGGGCCGGGGGCGACCACATCTCTCTGCAGAACCTCATCGTCCATGACGTGGGTGTGGGGATCTCGGGCGGCCAGCTCACCGACGACGTCCAGGAGGGCACCTTCGTGGAGCTCCACGGCTGCCTCTTCTACAACAACGGCTGGCTGGACACGGACCGCGGCCACGGGCACCACGTCTACCTCACCAACCGCGACTCGAGGATGCTCCTCGAGGAGAACATGTTCTTCTCGGCCTACGGCTTCGGGATCCACGAGTACAGCGAGACGGACCGCAACTGGGTCCAGGGGTTCGACTACATCGGGAACGTGTGGTTCCTCAACGGCGCCCCGGGCAAGAAGCTGGTGGACGGGTGCCTCGTGGGGCACAACGGCAGCCACCCCGTCGACGCCATCACCCTGCGGGAGAACATGGGCTGGGCGCCCAACCACAGCGATCGGGACACGCGGCTTGGCTGGAGCGCCCCCGAGAACGGCTCCGTCTCCCTCGAGGACAACTACCTCGTGGGGAGCACCATCTTCCTCGACGAGTGGGACTCCATCACCATGGAGGGGAACACCTTCATCGGCGCCGTGGAGGGGGTGGATCCCGCCGATCATCCGGACAACACCTACTCCGAAGGTGACCCCACCGAGAACGTGGTCTTCATCCGGCCCAACCGGTACGAGCCGGGGCGGGCCCACATCGTGGTCTACAACTGGGAGGACCTCGATTCCGTGAACGTGGATCTCTCGGGGGTGCTGGAACCGGGGGCCCCCTATATCATCCGCGACGCCCAGAATTTCTTCGGCGGCCCCATCGCAAACGGGGTCTACGACGGCGCCGAGGTCACGCTGATGATGAACCTCCTCATGCCCGTCACACCCGTGGGCGAGCCCGATGACATCGCATGGTCCACGGGGAATGCCTTCAACGTCTTCGTCCTCATCTCAGACCCCTGCGACCTGGGTAGCCTGTAATGGAGTTTGGCGGTTTACCGGAAAAAACGAGGTTGACCATGCACAGCATCGCTCAAATGGTTTTGGGCAGCGTCCTGCTGCTCTCCTGTACACAAGGGAATGCACAGGTTTCGGTGAAAAAGGCGCCGGAGCCTGCCATTCCCAGGAAGGCCGCGCCGCCACCTGGGGATCAGTACCTCGTGTGGGTGGTGAAGGACGCCTGCGCGACTAAAAAGCAGACGATGGCCACCTACCTTCTGCGCCAGACAGGCGCCGGGGTGGACATCCTCCTGAGCCGTGAGGGGATCTATACCGTCGATGCCCATCAACTGGTCAAGGTGCAGAGGGGATTCAAAAACATGAAGGCGACAGACTGGGAAGGGGTCTCACGGGAGCATGAAGTCGTGGTCCCCGAGGTGACCAGCCTCGCCACGGGAAAAACAAAGGCCATCACCTCGATCACCACGCGGTTCCCCGGTCCGCTTATGGAATACAAGAACTCACTGTGCATCACGGGGAGTCTGGGCGCTTCGTTTATCCTGACCAACCGCGAGGCGTGGACAGAGGGGCAGGGATACGATGCGGACCGTAATTTCCAGCGCAAGGACCTGACGGGGAGGGTGATCCTGGTTCTGTCCGTGGCGAAGCAGCAGGCGCTGGAGATCCAGTTCCTGGACGCTCTCGAGGCTGCCGGAGCCCAGGCGGAGAAGCTGGCCAGGACGAAATACGAGGCGACGGAGAAACTCGAGGACGGCAAGACCGCCAAAACCGTCTTCAAGGCGGCGAAGCTCGTGGACGCCCGGCTCGCCTTCACCGGGAAGCACAACAGGACGCAGCTGGTGCTGACCTATGGGGTCACGGTCACGGAATACATCTCACAGACCAGTGAACCCGGCAGTCCGATGGAAGAGATCACGCCCCTTGAGCGCACGGAGCGCACGGTGAAGGTGTACCTCGATTCGCTCCCGGCCATTGGTCTCAAGAGCCAGGTCCCGCCCTCTTTCCTGAAGAGCCTCGCTCCCAGGCTCCCCAAGGGATATGCCGTTGGCGGGTGGATCAAGCTGCCGGGTCCCGGGAAGGAACGCGATTCCCTGCGCAAAGCCTTTGAAAAGAGAGCCGCCTTCGTTCCCGAACGCTCTCGGTGAGAATGCGTGCCCAGGGTTGGCTGCAGCCCCCTGCCAAATGACGCCGGGACGAGCGCTCCGGGGTGATATCCGATGAACCGGCAAATTCTTGTTTGCCCTGGGGGAAAGGGCGGGTATGCTTTTGGCCGGAGGTACCCATGAAGCTCAATACCCTGTTTGTCGCCCTCGTGCTCTCTTTCGTGCTCCCCATGACAGGCGCCCACGCCGGACTGAAGCGGAGCATGACCCGCTGGAAGGCCCTCGCCCGTTCGCCCTACAGCCTGTGGAACGGCGAGATCGAGCTCAAGATCAAGGAGGGCTATCGCATCGGCCTCGACAAGGCGGCGGTGGTCCT
>QKIM01000072.1 GCA_003249585.1 Deltaproteobacteria bacterium | reverse complement strand
ACCTGAGCCGTGTCACCGTCGATGGCCTGTCGGCCACAGAGGATCACATCGGGCCGTCCAAGGTGTTCGATGGCGCTGCCAAGCGCCACAGCCGTCGCCCAGGTGTCGGATCCGGCGAAGGCTGCGTCACACAGCAGGAAGCCCTCGTCCGCGCCCATGGCCAGCACCTCGTTGATGGCCGTCCGCGCCTGTTCGGGCCCCATGGAGAGTATCCTGATCCGTCCTCCATGGCGCTGGCGGAGGACCAGCGCCTCCTCTACCGCGTGCCGGTCGTCGGGGTTGATGATGGTGGCCACACCCTGCCGGATGATCCGGCCGGTCTCTTCGTCGGTCTTCACGTCACTGGTGTCCGGGACCTGCTTGATGCAAACGATGATTTCCATGCTTTTCCTGTCGTAAATTACAGCCGATGTAGAAAATTACAAATTTTCCATAATATGCTCTTGACAGAATAGTTTATTGTGGCTAAATTTTCTACATACGTTCTTTCTCAGTTCCCAGAACATATCTTCCCAATCCCTTCTCTTCCATCCCCTTTTTTACATCCCTGTACTTTTCCCCACGCTGAGGAAGAACTGTTTTTTCTGAAACGAGCCTGAATACTATTTCTTGCGGGGAGTTGCGGCTGTCTTGCGGGGAGTTGCGGCTGTCTTGCGGGGCGCTTTCGCAGCCGGCTTCCGGGGCGCACGGGTGGTCTGCTTTGGGGGACTGTCCATGATGGACAGGTCGAGACAGGGGACGGTGAGGGGGTTCTCGCTGCCGAAAATGGTGGGTGCCTCACGCTTCTTCTCCGCCAGGGTCTTCTCAACATGGGACAGAAAGTCCACACTGAGCTCGATGGCGTCGATCCGGCCGGCGAAACTGTAATACTCTCTCTCCGTCACCGCCACAGACCGTTCCAGCATCTCCTCGAGAAGGTGGAGCCGCGAAGGGGCCACGCAGAAGGAGGCGTCGATCTCCTCGGAGGTCTCTTTGGCGAGGACCTCGGCGGAGATGGCCACGGGGAAGATAGACATGGGACAGCTCGTGAACCGAAGCTCCCAGTCCATGGGTTCCTCTGCCGACGGGATGACCCAGACACCCCCGAGGGTGCGCCTCATGAGCTCGCCGAAGTAGGCGCCCATGGCACTCGAGAGCAGATAGACGATGGAGCCATCCACCTGTCCGACCGTGGAGATGTAATAGTCCAGGATGGAGATCGTGTCCGAAGTGAGATCCAGCTCCAGGGAGAGGCTGTTGTACACCGCGTCGATGGCAACGGACGCGTGCTCTATGATGACGGGGTGGGTCTCAAATGAAGGATCGAAAAGTCGTTCGGCGGTGCCTGCCATGCACACACCCTCCCTTGCTGTCTCAAAGAGGATGGGGATCAAGGAATGGGGGGACGTTCCACTTTGTGGAAGCAGGAGGTGCAGACCCTCATCTTCTTGGTGCCGTCTTCAGTCACAACCTTGATATTCTTGAGGTTGATGCGCTGAACACGCTTGCTGTGGTTGTTGGCGTGGCTCACATTGTTGGCCACTGCGGTACCTCTATTACAGATTTCACAACGACGAGACATCGTATTCTCCTTTGCTGCTCATGCCATCACTCGGATCCATCAGCTAGTGCATGTTTAGTGGAAAAGAGAGCTCATGGCAAGAACTTTAGCCATAAAAATCGATCATTTCTCACGTGGTTCGGGGGAATGGAGTGCGAGGGGCGGGACCGGCTCAGTCGAGACCGTCCTCACCACCGCCTTCGCCGCCGGTGCCTTCATCGGTGGCGCCGACATCGGAACTGCTGGCCGTGGCTTTCTTCTTGACCAGGGAGGTGAGCTTCGCAGCCTCTTTCTTCATGGCGGAGTCGGCCTTGGAGGTTTTACCCATACTGTACAGCCCGATGGGGAGCAGCATGAGCACGAGGCTGATGAAGCCAAGGATGAAGACCTTCTCGCCGATGGAGGTGTTGCGCAGCGCCATCTTCTCGAAGCGGGTGGCCTCGGCCATGGAGATGGGCTCCTCGGGAACAGGCGCGGGCGCCTTCACTTCGACCACGAACTCTCCGGGAGGGGGAGCGCCTTCCTGGCCTGTGGTCCCGAGCTTTCCAACCTGCCCCATGACGATGACCGCGATGGGGATGCCACCCAGCAGCGAGATGATGAGGACCACAATGTTGCCCGAGTAGAACCCGGCGATGAGATACCGGTAGACGTAAGCCGCGAAGATGCCGACCACGAACACGGCGGTGATCCAGATGAAGCTGTCGCGGTTCTTCTTGTGGGCGCTGAAGGCTGCAAAGGCCATGCCGCCCAGGAGGAGGAGCATGGTGAGGATGGTGAAGAGCAGATCCTGGAACATGGCATCGCCACTGAGGGAGTTGAGAATGCTCAACTTCTGCACTTCGAGTGGGGGCATCTTGAAGGGGTCTGGAGATTTGCCCTTGGGACCCTTCTTCAAAAGACCGGGAAGCGCGTAGCACTTGAATTTGGAGTTGGTGATCTTCGCATGAAGCTTCATGCAGGCGTCGTATTTGCCGGCGTTGGCCTCTTTGAAGGCTTCGTTCTCGACGGCGCCGACCATCTTGCAGGTGAGGTACTCGGACTCCTCGGCAAACCGGGAGGGCGTGCAACCATCGGGAATGTTGGTGAGGACCTTGCACTCGCCCGCCTTCTCGCGCTTGGCGTTGCAGGCATGGGGAGATCCGATCTTATAGAGACCCAGAGGAACCAGAAGGGTCATGGCGGCGAGCATGATCAGCACGCCGAACTTCATCCCGTTTCCGCCAGAGATGTTCCCGCCTCCCGGCTCCATTCCGCCCGAGTACATGTTCTGCTGCATGGGAGACCCTGGAGGGGGGGGGGCCTGAAGATCTGCAAACGGCGCATTGCCCTGGGGCGGGACGTTGGGAACTTCTGGGGGTAATCCGTTCATATCACTCATATTTCTCAACCTCCTCTGCTCCAGTTTCTCCGCGGTTTGAAGAATCGACAGTGGAAAAACCTGGTGCAGGTATCAGATTCGTACCTTTTTAACAAAAAAGAGTCAAGAATTACACGTCTGCTGGAGACGTTTTCGGAATGGGGGAACGGATCCCAAAAAAGAAAACGGGCAGCCGGCTTTAACAGACTGAGTTCCCGTGTCGACCACAGGGAACCCGTTCCCTCGCCCTGACCCGGGAAGGGGGGGCGAACAAAACCTGGCTACCCATCACTTTCGATGCTATAACGATCTGGTTCGGAAAGCAAATACATTCTATATTCAATTTTCCATCAGGAGAGTAACTTGCTGAAACTTCTACAAAAACTCGGGTACTTTCCGAAGACCGCCGTATGGGAACTCACGCTGGCCTGCAACCTCAACTGCCGGCATTGTGGATCCCGGGCGGGTACCGCCCGCAAGAGCGAACTCTCCGACGAGGCCCTCTTCGCCCTGGCGGACGAGCTGGTCGATCTGGGGCTCGAGAGGGTCACCCTCTCCGGCGGTGAGCCTACGCTCCACCCGAGGTGGGCGGATCTCGGCGCCCATCTGACCGGTCAGGGAGTCTCGGTCAACATGATCTCCAACGGCCTCACCTGGGACCGGGAGAAGGCGAAAAAAGCCCGGGACGCTGGGTTCGGCTCCGTGGCCTTCTCCGTGGACGGGTTTGAGGAAGCCCACGACTTCATCCGCAGTGTCCGAGGCGGATACCGCAAGATCCTCGATGCATTGGAGGCATCCAGAGCCGAAGATCTTCCCATCGCCGTGGTGACCACCATCTATCGCAACAACATCTCCGAGCTCAGGGCGATGAAGCCCTTCCTGGCCTCCCTCGGGGTCGCCTCCTGGCAGCTCCAGATCGGCAACCCTGCTGGCAACATGAAGGACAACCGTGAGCTGGTGCTCGCCCCCGAAGATTTGCTTGAAATCGTCCCGCTCCTCGCCGAGTTGCGCTCCGAGGGCGGGGATCCCGTCATTTATATTGGCGACAACATAGGCTATTTCGGGCCCTACGAGGAGGCGCTCCGGGGCGCCGGGCGGGAGATCGATTTCTGGCTCGGGTGCCGTGCGGGACTCCAGGTCATCGGCATCGAGAGCCACGGTGCCATCAAGGGGTGCCTCTCGCTGCCCTCGGTGCTCAACCATGAGGATCGCTTCGTCGAGGGGACCGTGGTCGAACAGTCGTTGACCGACATCTGGTGCAATCCCGACGGATTCGCCTACAACCGCGCCTTCTCCACAGACCGCCTCGGTGGCTTCTGCCGCACCTGCTCCTACAACGAGATCTGTCGCGGCGGGTGTCTGTGGACGGCCTTCTCCCACTCGGGAGATCGCTTCGACAACCCCTTCTGTTACTACCGTGTGGCCGTCGAGAAGGGGATCATCACCCCCTGATTTTTGAGTTTTCCCTGAACCCACGTTACAGTGGGGCGCGGAAGACTCCATGCTGCTGTTGATCCTCCTCTTTCCACTGCTGACGCCTCCCGTGGCGTCCAATCACACGACCCTGCACAAGGGGAAGCCCGTCTACGCCCTCTCCGTGGAGACGACGCGCAGGACCCGGGTCCGCAGCGCGCCGCGTATGGACGCGCCTGTCCTGGGTGCCGTCCTCGAGGGAACGCGCTTTCCCCTTTTTGCACGGTTTGCGAAGACCGAATGTCCCAGGGGAGGCCACTTCATCCGCATCGGCAGGCGCATGTACGGATGCTCCAGTTACTTCACCCCCTCCCTCGGATTTCCCGGTGGGGACAAAACACCCAAACTGGCCCCGGGGCAGCTGGTTCACCAGCAGTTCATGAAGGTTCTTGTCCCCAATACGCCGGCATTTGCGACGCGCGCATCCCTGGCATCCGGCAAACCGGAACGGATCATGCAGCCCAACGCATGGCTTGCCTTTCGCCGAAATTTCCGAAACATCGGGGGAAGGCTCTACATGCTCAACGAAGCCGGGCTCATGGTTCCCTACGACGCCCTGGACAAGCGCCCCCCCTCCTCCTTTGCCGGGAAGAAACTCAACGAGACTCCCGCCTATGTTCCGGGCATCGTGATCTCTTACAACGGCGCCACCCGCTGGCGCCACCCCGGGACAGAACCCATCGGGCGCCTTCCCTGGCGATATTGGCTGCGCCTGAGGCCCGGTGCCATCGTCACCCGAGGCTCCCATAGATACTTCCGGACCCTCTCGGGTGAGTGGGTCGCCGAATCGGACATCCGTCGCTTCCTGTTCTCCGGCGCACCGACGTATCTCTCCGCGCCGGCCGAGCCGTGGGTCGAGGTGAACCTCACGGAGCAGACCCTCGTCGCCTACGAAGGCTCCACGCCTCGCTTCATCACCCTGATGAGCAGCGCCCGCAAAGGGTTCAAGACACCCACGGGGGCCTTCCGGATCTTCTACAAGCGCGGGACCCAGACCCTCGGCCACCGCAAAGGACGCCGCTGGTCCCACCTCTTCGAGGATGTCCCGTGGGTGCAGTTCTTCAAGGGCACTCTGGCCATCCACACGGCCTACTGGCACGACCTCTTCGGGAACCCCTACTCCATGGGCTGCATCGAGCTCTCGCCGCGAGACGCGGCCTTCCTCTTCCAGTGGACTTCTCCCGGTCTCCCCCGGGGATTTCTGTCCATCTCGCAATCCGATGAATCTCCTGGCACCCTCCTGCGTATTGTCAGATATCCCAACCAGCCGGTACCCTACCGTGCCCGGTCCCGGTATCTGAAAAAGAGGTGACAGGCCCTGTGGGATGGCCTAGAGTCGAACCACTCCAGGAGGAAACATGCGCCCCCTTTCCATGCTGAAGAAAATTGCCGTCGGAGCCATCTCCGCAGGGACAACCCTTCTCATTTCAGCCTGCTACGGCCCCGCCCACCCGTACGGCCGCCGAACGCCCATGCGGGTTGTCGATCCACAGGGGATCGGCGTGAGGAACATTAGGGTGTGCTATACGGCCGGTGACATGGAAGAGTGTCAGATAGCCCGCTACGGAGGGATCATCTCCCTCCCCTCGAACGCCATGCTGGACAAGGCCAAGGTGTCGGGGCTCACGGTCTGCGGGACCGACATAGACGGCCCGGACAACGGCACCTACCTCAAGACTTGCCAACATTTCGACCCCCCCCGGATTCCCTTCCTCCACATCACCCTGCGCATGGATCGGCCCGGGCGGTCTAATCCCAACCCTTGATGGATTTGAGTTCCGAAGCAGGCTGACTGGGGGTCTTTGCCGGTTTCCTCATCGGGGAAGTCTTGTCCTGAGGGGACATGACCCGGGTCACGGGGACCGCAGCCTTCATCTGTGCTGCGCGAATAGTGGGCGCAACGTTCTTTTCGTGTGCTGCGGGGAGCACCACTACCCTGCCCTTGTATGCATGGGCCGCTCCCATGGCCGCCGGCTTTTCAGCAGGATCCGCTTCCTTGGCGCGGAGAATGATAATCTGTTTGGGCTTCTCGACTGGAGCTGGGGTGACGACCGGCGTCGCCACGGGAGCTGCCCCGGGGGCGGCCCGGCCCTGTCCCGTGCCTCCGTGTCGGCCGACGATCCAGAGGGTGAGCACCACGGCGGTGATCACGAGCACCACGGCCCCGCCACCCATGACGAGCCAGAGCCCCCTTCGTTGCCCAGGAGGGGAGTCCTGGACGGGGATGACCACAGGCCTGGTCTCTCCTTCGTAGACGCCTGAGGCCTCCCGTGCCCTGACCGTCTCCCTGTGCAGCTGGGTGATCTGCCGGGTGGTCTGATACAGTTGCGCGGCGATGGAATCCTTCTCCAGCACAGTGTCTCGACCGAAGGCCTCGATACGGATGGTCTCGGGACCGGCCTCATCGACGGCTGCGGTCTCGCTCAAGTATTCCAGTTGGCACGTGGGATCCTCATCAGATTCCGTCTCCTTGCGCCACGAACCGACCTGGGCCCCGAGGAGCTCCGTGCAGTCGGCGAAGAAGAGCTCCTTCACCGCCAGGAGCGCCTCCCGCGCCGACTCGAAGCGCGCCGACTTCACGGGATGCAGAAATCCCTCAAGGAGGGTGTCTACCCGGGGATCGATCCCGCCGATCACCGAAGAGGGCGGAATGAAGCGCGCCTCCATGATCTCGGGGAAGATATCGAACCCCTCCCGGGCCACGTAGCGCCGTGTCCCCGTGAGGAGCTCCCAGAGGATGAGCCCCAGGGAGAAGAGGTCGCTGCGCTGGTCCAGCATCCCGCTGCCCTCGCCCCGTGCCTGCTCAGGGGAGAGGTAGTGGAGCTTCCCGCGCACCATGTTGGACTTGGTGTAGGAGACGGCGTCGCGCACCTTGGCGATACCGAAGTCCGTGAGCTTCACCTGGCCATTGACGCTGAGGAGGACGTTGTGGGGAGTGACGTCCCGATGGATGATCCCCAGGGGATTGCCATAGATATCGGTCAGGGAGTGGGCATGCTCGAGGGCCGCCAGCAGGCGTGACCCGAGGAAGAAGACCAGCGAAGGATCCCAGGGTCGCCCGTGGCTGGCGAAGGCCGACTTGAGGTCGACTCCCCGCACATACTCCATGACAATGTAATAGACCCCGTCCTGCACATCGAACTCGTTGACCTGAACGATGTTGGGGTGCTCCAGCCGAGCCGCCAGAGTCGCCTCCTT
>QKIM01000560.1 GCA_003249585.1 Deltaproteobacteria bacterium | reverse complement strand
TAGGAAGCGCGACGAGCTGGGTGTGGATGAAGACCCCCTGGCGTTGCCTGGCCTCCTTGAGAAGTCGGGCGCGGGCCTTGCCGATGGTGGAGAAGGGCCCCACGGAGAAGAGGTATCGCCGGGTATCCAGCACCTTGCCCCGCAGGGAAATGAGAAACCCCTGCTCGATGACCGTGGTGGCGATCTTCGCCCGGGCAAACTCCCTGCGGGCCGCCGCGTAGCGCTCCGCTCTGGCGACGGGGACACTCTTGAGTGAGACCCAGTAGCGCACACGGGCGGGCCTGGTCGCCCGGGCGGTGACGTCGTAGGTCGCAGGCCCCGCCACGGTCATCCCTGCGGCGCCTCCGTGGCTGACGGTGAGCCCCGTGGGGGCGTAGATGCGGACCGTGGAGAGTCCCGTGTGAATGCCGACCCGCACCTGGGGAATGCCGTCACTTCCCAAAGAGAAGCGTTTGGAATACATGGACTTGAGGATGGGGTCCTGTTCGGCGGCGGCCCGCTGGGCCAGGAGCATCAAACAGAGGGAGAGAAGGGTGATGGTTTTCATAAGGTATGTTTTTAATATCGAATGTCTTTTTTCGCAAAATTCCGAGGTGCACCAGCGGGTGCCCTCAAGGGGGCTTTTCCTTCACGGCGAGACGGATGGCTGTTGATGCCCCCGGGGCAACCTGTTATAAGGTCGCCACGAAGTGTCACGACCTAGCAGCCCGGACCTTGCCGGATCCGGAAAAGGAGGCCCCATGAGCCGGAAAAACTCCCTCGCGGTCATCGACTTCGGAGGCCAGTACGCCCACCTCATCGCCACAAAATTCCGAAACAGAGGGTATCACGCGGAGATCCGAAACCCAGAGGATCCTGTGGAACGCTTCGCCGGGTACGCCGGCGTCGTCATTTCGGGCAGCCCCAACCTGAGCGCCTTCGATGAGGAGAGCGGAACCCTCGGTGCGGTCCTCGACCTGCCCATTCCCGTCCTGGGCTTTTGCTACGGGCATCAGGAGATCGCCAAACATTACGGCGGCTCTGTCATGCGGGGACGGCAGGAGTTCGGCCCCGCCATTTTGGAGATCGTCTCCGAGAGCCCCATTTTCAAGGGGATTCCCAAAGAGAGCACGGTCTTCATGAGCCATGGCGACACCGTCTGCAGCGTGGGCGAGGGGTTTCGGGAGATCGGTGTCTCTTCCTCGGCAGGCAGCGGACGACACACCTTCGCCGCCATCGCCGACGACACCCGCCGTCGGTACGGGTTTCAGTACCACCCCGAGGTGGACGACTCCCAATTCGGCGAGGAGATGCTCATGAACTTCGCGCGCATCTGTGGTCTGGCGCCCACCTGGGACGTGAGCACCTCCCTGGAGGAGCGGAAGGCGGCCATACGGGAGAGGGTGGGGGATCGCACGGTCTTTCTCCTGGTGAGCGGCGGCGTGGACTCGACGGTCCTCGGCGAGCTCCTCATCGAGGCCCTGGGACCCGAGGCCGTCCACCTGCTGCATGTGGACACCGGGTTCATGCGCCAGGGGGAGTCGGCGGCCGTGACCGAGATCTTCCATGAGCGCTGCGGCGACCGCTACCACGTCGTCGACGCCTCGGACCTCTTCATCGAGGCGCTCGAGGGTGTGACAGAGCCCGAGCACAAGCGGAACATCATTGGGGAAGCCTTCGTCACCGTCTGTGAACGGGAGATGTCCACCCTCGACCTCTCCCACGCCCTCCTGGCCCAGGGGACCATCTATCCGGACACCGTGGAGAGCGGCGGTGAGAAGCGCGCCAAGGTCATCAAGACCCACCACAACCGCGTGAAGCTCATGGAGGAGATGATTGCCCGGGGGCAGGTCATCGAACCCCTGGCCGACCTGTACAAGAAAGAGGTCCGGGATCTCGGCGCCAGTCTGGGGATACCGGCACCGCTCCTGGAGCGCCACCCCTTCCCGGGCCCCGGACTGGCGGTCCGTCTCCTGGCCTCGAGGGGGGAGACCCCCGAGGCCTTCGACCCGGCGCTGGGGGCCCGGGCGACGCCCTATCTGCCCGCTGGGGTCGAGGGCGCCATCCTCCCCATCCCCTCGGTGGGGGTGAAGGCGGACCTGCGCTCCTACGAACTGCCGCTGATCCTGCACCAAAACGGTGGCGACGCCCTGGACGAGGTCTTCCACGCCAGGATCTTCTCCTGCGTCCCCTCTCTGGTCAAGGAGATCCCCGGGATAAACCGGGTCCTCATCTCCCTGACGGGGCCTCTGCCCTCGGCGACCCCCCGGCCAGCCTTCATGACCCGCCAGCGCATCGAGCTTCTGCGCCGGGCGGATCATCTGGTCAACACGGCGCTGACCGAGCTGGGGCTCATGGAGGCGGTCTGGCAGTTCCCCGTGGTGCTGGTTCCACTAAATATTGGCGAAAAGGGGCAGGAGCTGGTAGTGTTACGCCCTGTCTCCACGGTCCGGGCCATGACCTGTACCGTGCCCATACTGCCCCGCGCCTTCTATGAAGGCTGTGTCGCGGGGCTCTCAGCCCTCCCCGGCGTGGGCGCGGTGGCCCTCGATGCGACCACCAAACCGCCGGGGACCATCGAGTGGGAGTAATGGCCAAGTCGCTGTTCCACAAATTTCTCGATCTCGTCTTTCGTCATCCACTGAGGCTGCTGGGGCTCTTCATCCTGCTCACGGCCCTGGGCCTCTTCGGTGCAACCCGCCTCTCGCTCTCCACCAGCCTGAGCAAGCTCCTGCCCAAGGACACGCCTTCGGTCAAGACGGGGAACGAGGTGGGGGCGAGGGTTGGCTCGACGGACTTCCTGGTGGTGGCCATCGAAGGCCCGAATCCGCTGCGGAACCGTGAGGTTGCCGACGAGCTGGCGCGACTGATGCGCAAGGACATGCCCGAACTCAACGAGGTCATGGCCAAGGTCGATTTGGAGTTCTTCAAGGACAACGGGCTGCTCTGGTTTACCAAAGAGCGCATCGAGGCCATAGACGCTCAGCTCAAGAAGGTCCTCGGGCGCGCAAAACTCGAGTCCATGGGCCTGCTCGTCCTTCCCGACGGCAAGGACCCCGAAGAGACCCGGCTCGAAGAGATGATCCGGGACACCAGGCTCCCCGCGTCCATCCCCACGGAACTGAAAAGCAATCAGAAACGACCCGAGGCGCTCAAGGGGTATCTGGCCTCCCCAGACGGAAAGATCCTGGCGGTGGTGGGTCGCCCCGGCCGCGTGGCGGTGAACATGCGGTATGCCCGGCGATTGGTGCAGTCAGCCGAAGCCGTCATCACCAAGGTCCGCAGCAAGTATCCCGACAAGGACCTCAAGATCGAGGTCGGAGGCGGATACCGCAACCGCGTGCGCGAGTACGACTCGATCCTTCGGGATATGGTCTCCTCCTTCGGGCTCTCCTTCGCGCTCATCGCGCTCCTCGTGGTGTTGTTCTTCCGTTCCCTCAGACCCCTGCCCCTGATCTTCCTCCCGCTCCTGGCAGGTCTCCTGGCCACTCTGGGGCTCACCCGGGCCTTCGGGCTGGCACAGCTCAACATCATCACCGCCTTTATCGGCGGAATTCTCCTCGGGATGGGCATTGACTTCGGGGTCCATCTCACGGCCCGCTATCTGGAAGAGCGGGGCAGGGGACAACCCCTCCGGGAGGCCCTCACCACCACCATGACCAGCACTGGCCGGGCCCTGGTCACCGCCGCCGTGACCACCGCCGGCGCCCTCTATCTGCTCTTTTTCTCCTCTTTCCGTGGGTTTTGGGAGTTCGGGCTCATCGCCGGCACGGGCGTCCTCGTGACCCTGGTTTTCTTCCTGGCCTTCTTCCCGGTCATGGCGGTCCTCCTGGAGCGCTTCGTCGAGGTGAAGGGCAGCGGCTTTGTGCCCTTCACGCCTGGGAAGGACCGCGGCGGGATCCCTCGGATCTCCCTGATCCTCTTCTCCGGGGGGATTGTGGTCACAGTTGTGCTGGCCGTGGTGGGTCTGCCGCGCCTCGAATTCGAGAGCAACTTCCGACGGCTGTCGGGGAAACCCTCCACCTCCATCAAGTACGGCAAGGCCATGGGGGACAACGCCAGCCCCACGGTGGCCCTGTGTGCCACCCGCGAGGACTGTACCCTCTTTGACGCTCACCTGCGCACGCTGCTCTCCACGCCCCTGCCAAACCCTGATCTCAGGGACTACCTGGCTCTGACCACCTTCATCCCCGAGGGCCAGAAGGAGAAGCTCCCCGTCATCCGGCGCATGGCCCGCCGCATCAAGAAGGCCCACTCCTGGGCCGACGACAAGATGAAGGACCGCCTCAAGAAGATCGGAAAGCACATCCCCGCCCGGGAGGTGACCGTGAACGATCTCCCGCAGTGGATCCGCAACCGCTTCACCGAAAAGGACGGCACCATGGGGCGGTTCCTGTACCTGTATCCCAAACGGGAGACCTGGAACGCCTGGGAAGCCGCGCTCTTCAAGAGACACTACGGCTCCTTTGACCTCTCCCGCCTCGAGGGCGCACCGAAGGGCGCCGGGGTGGTCCGCGCCGCCAGCTCCTCCTTCATCCTCGTGGACATCATCCGTATCGTGAAGAAAGAGGGGGTGCGCATCTTCCTCGCGGCCCTGGTCCTGGTCTTCATCCTCCTGGTCATCGACCTGCGGCGCCTCATGCCCGCCATCCTGGTCTCGCTGCCCCTGATCATCGGTCTCATCTGGACTGCCTCCCTCCTGCCCATTCTCGGGCAGCGCCTGGGCCTGTACAACATGGTGGTGCTGTCGACCATCGTCGGAGGCGGGATCGACGCTGCGGTTCACCTGTACCACAGTCTCAACGAGCCGGGCGTGGATCCCCGCGTGGCCACCTTCCGCACGGGTCTCGCCGTGAGCGTCGCCTCCCTCACCACCATGGTGGGATTCGCCGGCATGATGGCCGCGGACCACGGCGGGCTCTCCTCCATCGGTCGTCTGGCCACCGTGGGGATTTCGGCCACCCTGGCGGCGGCCCTCCTGTTTGTGCCCAGCGGTTTTTATCTGTTGCGCTGGGCCAAAAAAGATACCAGAGTCATCGCAACAAAGGATTGACCCATGGAATTCTCCACCTTCGAAGAGTGGCGCGCCAGCCTGATGCCTTTCCTCTCACGCTGGGAGGAGCGCATGAACACGGTGCTGCGCCAGGACAACGTCATCGAGTTCTTTCTCAACAACTTCTGGGGGGACTTCGAGCTGGAATTCGACCAGAACATCAAGGGAAATCTTCCCCAGGCCATCCGCCCTGTGCTCAGCAAGGGTGAGGGACGCAAGGTGGTCACCCACATGGTCGCCCTCCTGGATCACAAGAAGAACCTGGACTCGGCGCTGGACGGCGAAGCCTCCTTGGCGCCCAGGGAGTACTTCCTCTCCATCGTGGAGCATTTCTCCTCCATGCGCGAGATCCTGGAGCGGCTCGTGGTCGACGAGCCCACCCAGAATATCTCCATCGATGAGATCATGCCCACCGAAGAGCCCCAGCCCGTTGGCGAAGACATGGTGGAGCAGGTGGTGGATATCGGCGAGCATGGCGAGAAGATCATGGAGAGCAGGTACGACAGCCTCTCCATGAACACCGCTCGCAAGAACAACCCGCTGCCCGCCGAGGACAGAGGGCGGGGGAGCGGCGCCGTGGTGCTGCCCAGGGCCAAGCGCCGGCAGAGCAAGAACGACCCGGCCTACGACTCTGGCCTGCACCGGATAGATCCCGTGGTCTCGGGTCCCATCGTCTCCCTCGCAGGGAAGAAGAAGCGTGAGGCAGATAGGGCCAACACCAAGAATTCTCAGGTGACAGGACAGGTCCAGGCGGTCTCCTCCGAGATGCCTCTGGACTCCAAGCTCCTCACAGCCTTCCGCAGCGCCATCAGCCGCGTGGGGAGCGGCGGCGGAGACCCCGGGGAGCGGGAGCTGCTCGAGAATCTGGCGCTCCAATTCTTTACCCACAATCCCCAAAATCCCGACAATATCGTTCAGGAGATCAAGGATCTCGACAACCGTCTGGCCATCATCGGCGGCGAGGAGGGAGACTTCAAGGTCGAGGCCGTCATGGTCACGGACCGTCTCAGCAACCTCCTCCACCGTGAGGTGGAGGCCATCACGGCCATGGCCTCGCCGACCTTCCTCAAGGTGCTCCTGTCCGGGATCGAGGAGAAGGACAGCCACGAGGGAGAATACCGCTCCTTCGCGCTGGAGTTCAGTACCCGCAAGAGGGTCATCGGGTTCCACAAGGGTGAGCTGCGCTTTACCCTGCTGTACTACCCGAGGGTGGTCCGCCTTACGGTGAAGGCCACCGGTGTGCCCCGCCTCGCGCCCCCCTTCTTCGAGGGCGAGGCCACCATCCTCATCGACTACAACGAGAAGAGTGACACCGTCCTCACGGGGTTCGCCCTGCGGGCCCTCTCGGCCTTCATCGCCCAGGTCATCAGTTGAACGCTTTTTAGAAAAATTGCTCAAATATAAATATTTTTGGATGCATGGGGTATAGTGGAGACACGGTGTATCATGATCTTCGCCCTCCTTCTTCTCGCCACCCCTCCCGATGTCACGGCGGCGCCTCCGCGGCTGCCCCCGGTCCCCGTGTCGGCCTACGAGCCTGCAGGGCCTCAAAAGCCCCCACCGAAGCCAGGGCGCAAAAAACGGTCCTTTGGCATGGAGACGGGGCTCGCCTACGACTACTCACGGCTTGGGGACAGCAGCTTTCAGGGGCTCTCCTGGAGCTTCGGGTTCTTCAAGCCGGGGGGGCCGGGGTTCGTCTACGGGATGTCCTACGCCTTTGACGAGGGGTCCACGCGGTGGGACATGCGGTTTCGCGTGGGGGCCACCTGGAACTGGACCGACGCACCGGATCTGGTCTGGTTCGTACGGGTGGGCTACTCCTTCAACATCATCGCGTTGCCGCAGGACTACATCACCTCGCGAAGCGAGCAGACGCAGCACGGGTGGTTCGCCGCGGCGGGCCTCAGGTACCGTCTCTACGGGCAGCTCTACCTCTACGGGGAAATTGAGTCTCTCGACTACTATGCTTCGGGGAAGCCGGGAGACTGGGGAATCCTCCCCAGTGAGCGGGGATTCACCCTCACGGCCGGACTGACCTTCCATTTCAGGTTGTGATGATGTCAGGACCAGATGGGGTTGCCGAGATCATCGGGGTGGAGGAGTTTTCGCTCATCACTGGCATGCCAAAAGGACATGTCGATGGCTCCGTCGGCGTAGGTATGCTTTTTCCCGTGATTGAAGGGGCACCACCAGTTCTCCACGATCTTGACCAGATAGGCCATGTAGGAGAAGGTCGCAACAGAGAGGGGGCAGTAAAGCTTGCAGTTGAAGAGCCAGAAGAGCCTGGTCTTGCAGACGGCTGCCACGACTGGACTTCTGGTGGACTCTAATACGATCTGTGTGTTGTAGTTGTACCGGTGGGTTACCCAGTCAGGGACGAAATCCCAATAGCTTTTGAGGTTCATACCTCCCACGAGGGAGAGGTGGGCCTTCACGGTGAGGATGGATGGGATCATCATGGGGAGGGTCATGATCAGGGGTACATAGATGAGAGGGACCCCGGCGATGAGCTTCCAGATTGGCTGCTCGTTGTAGTTGCAGCCGATCATGGGCCGGTGCTCCACATCGATGACCTCCGTGGGAGGGAGGGATTCGAGCTCAAGCCCTGTCGACCCTGGATCCCGGAAAATGGC
>QKIM01000490.1 GCA_003249585.1 Deltaproteobacteria bacterium | reverse complement strand
GAACCTTGAGCAGCTCAACAACATTCTGGCCAAAGAGCGGGTCGGTGAGATGATGTCCCTGGACACCAAGGGCGACCGGACCCTCTTCTTTGACTGGATGCCCCTGGACCTGGGCAAGATTCGGGGATTCGACGTGCGAATCCAGCTCTACACCGTCCCGGGGCAGGTGCGATACAACAAGACCAGACAGCAGGTGCTCAGGGGGGTCGACGGTATCGTCTTCGTGGCCGACAGCCAGAAGGCCGCAGCAGAGCAGAACCTGTACAGTTACAACAATCTGAGGGAAAACCTCATCGAACTCGGACTCGATCTCGAGGAGCTGCCAACGGTCATCCAGTGCAACAAGAAGGATCTCCCTGAGACCATGACGACTCGGGAGATGGCCGTGCTGCTCGCCGCGGAACATGTCCCCTTCAACGAGGCGGTGGCCTTCAAGGGCGTGGGGGTGAGTGAGACCCTCAGGCTCATCACCAGGCTGACCCTGAAGGCCGTCCACGGGTATTTTTCTCCCACTCGGGTGGCCGCCATGGATGGACACGAACAGGAGGCCCTGGACGGGGACTCCCTGCTCGAGCGCATCCTCCTGGACGACGGCGTCCAGAAGGAGGTCGAGGAGGGGGAGGCCGAGGATGCGGCCCAGGACATCTCGCCCGAGGAGGTTCTGGAAGAGGTCTCCCTGGAGATCGACCCCGAAGACATGGAAGAGGACTCCCCCATGGGGGCGTCACCGCCCGTCCCCTCGACCATGGAGGCTGAGGCTTCCGACGCGGGGGGCGAGGTTGTTGTGGAGAAAGGGGCCGCGCTGGTCGTCGAGGAGCGGGTGCGGGTCCCGATGGAAGTGGAGGACGACGACGACGTGGAGAAGACCCCCGTCGCCGTGCCCGTGGAAGACTACATGAGCATGAGAAAGAAACCCGAGATGCCCTCGCTCAAGGAGGAGTTCGCCTTCCGGAGCACCCAGGAGCCGGGCGGGGATGTGGCCACGGCGGCCGTGGAGGCTCCCCCGGAGCGGCTGCATACGCTGGAGATAGAAGCTGATCTCCCCGACGAGGAGGAGTTCGGTTCAGATCCCATTCCACCCTCCCCCGAGATCGTTGAGGCTTCAAAACCGGACATCGCCGAACCTCCCTCCCCGGTGGACCTCGAGGCACAGGCACCTGTCGAGGTGATCACGATCCAGGCCAATGAACCCGTCGAGGAGGAAGAAATGGTGGAGCACACGCAAATGATGGAAGCGACCCACACCCGTATAGCCACCCTTGAGGCCGGGCTGGCGGTCATGAAGAAGAACATGGCGAATCTTGAAGAGCGGCTTGAGCTCTCTTCCAAAATGATCGCCCAGCTCCAGTCGGAACTGGGGACAAAAAACACCGAGTTGCGGGGGCTGCGTGATCAGGTGGGCGCCGTCACGGAGTTTCTCCGTGAGATGTCGAATCTTTTTGGAAAATATTCCTGACCTGGAACTGGCTCAGACAGGTTTCTGGGCGATGAACAACTGATTCACAAAGAGCGGGGCGAGGGGTTCATACTGCAGAAGATTGTCGATGTAGCAGGAGACCCCTACGGGAATGGACAGCTTCAGGTAGGGGAGGAAGGCCGTAGGGAGGAACATGAAGGGGCGGAAACCGACGTAGATGAGTGACGCCTCGGTGCACCACCGTGCGAAGACCTTGGGGGTGATCCCCTGCTCATGATGTTCTTCCTCCTTGTGGATTCCGACGCGGCCGGCGAGCTCGTCCCAAAAGGGGTTCGGCGCAGAGACGACGAGGGTTCCGCCGGGGATCAGGACCCGGTACGCCTCGCGGAGCGCCTGAACCGGATCCTTCAGGTGCTCCAGGATGGCCAGAGCGGTGACGACGTTGTAATGATTCTGGGGAACCGCGGCCGGCAGGTTTTCGACGTCTCCCTGGATGACGGGAAATCCGTATTCCACGGCTTTTTCCAGCAGATCGTCCGAGTATTCGATCCCAAGGGCTTCCTTGGGCCGGGCGAGGCGGATCATTTCTCCCAGCGCGAGCCCGTCGGCGGAACCGAAGTCAAGCAGGTTTCCGCCGCGCATGAGGGGGGCCGCGTCAAAGGCGGCCATGGCCCGCACCTTGTAGCGATAAATCAGTTCCGGACGGGTCTGCCTCCCGGCAGCGTAGGTCCCACCCATAACTCCCTTGTTCGGTGTCATTCAGTTTACCTCAAGCAGGATGTTCGCACCTGCCTCCTGCAAGGCGCGGAAAATAGCGTCATTGACAGTCTCACCGCGATCGAGGATCCCTGCGTAGAGCTGCTCCAGGTTGACGTACTCTTCGTATTTGGCAATGAATTCGTCGAAGGTGAGCTTCTTGATGACGAACTGATTCCAGGTGCCGTAATCACCGAACTCCTTTTTGCCGATGAGCTGGTCAAACCGTGCGATGTACTCTTTGAACTGGCTGATGAGTTTGGCTTGTTCTGTCATATCACGCTCCCATGGGTGCCGGGCCCATGGTAATAGAGCCCAACAGGCGTGTCAACGAAATTGGGGGGAGGTCACCGCAGGACCACCTTCTGGACGAAGGGGGCGAGGACTTCGGCAAAGACCTTCACCTCGTCGGGTGTAGGAATGGCCAGGCCGCTGTAGTCTGGATCGAGGGTCTTCTCTCCGCGGAAGGTCTGCAGGGCCATGATTTTGGCTCCGCGGACCACCTCTCCGATGCCGAGGATATCCTCGGTGGAGTCGAGAAGTCCGGGCACAAGGGTCGTGCGGAATTCATAGTGCCGGGCCCGATCCATGATGAGGGCCACGGAAGTCGAGATGGCCTTGGGATCTACGGACGTTCCCGTCGCCAGGTGGTAATTTTTCAGCGGTGCCTTGATGTCCATGGCGACGTAGTCGACCTCGTCGATCACCTCGGCGAGACGAGAGGGGACCGCGCCGTTGGTGTCGAGCTTCAGGGCGAGACCGTGGGACTTCACGAGGGTGATGGTGGCCCTGAGCTGGGGAGAGAGCAGCGGTTCCCCGCCGGTAAGGACGACCCCGGTGATGAACCCTTTGCGACGTGCGAGGAACGCATCCAGGGCATCGGGATGGACCGCGCTGAACGTTGCATACTTTTCTGGAAGCACAAGCTCTGCGTTATGGCAGAAGGGGCATCGGAAATTACATCCGGCGAAGAACAGGGTGGATGCGACCCTGCCGGGATAGTCCACGAGGGTCGTTCCAAGGATGTCCACCAGCATGGCAAAACTAGGCGATGGAAGAGAGGGCGGTGCTGCTCACGAGGTTGCGGGAGGGGGCGACGGAGGAACGGTTCCAGGCGTCGGTGCGCATGAGTCTGCGCTCGGAGAATTCCTGTTTCTTGCCGCGGTTCCAGTTCTGCACAGGGCGGTAGTAGCCAACCACCCGGGAATAGACTTCGGTCTCGATGACACGTACGCGCTTGAGATTGGAATTGATGTTCATGGCACTCTCCTCAGTGTAACCTGGTTTTTTCGAGCAGCCTGTAGGCTGAAGTGTTGAGTTGATGCAGTTCGCCCGCCTTGAGTTCCTTGTCCTTGCCGAAGGAACTGAGTTCCTCGTCAGAGTGGTCATAGGGACAGTGGAAGTGCTTCCCGTGCAGATATCCGTGGACGGGGCAGATGGAGAAGGTCGGGGTGACGCTGAAGTAGGGGAGCCGGAAACGGTTGACCACGGCTTTGACCAGCTCCTTGACGCCTGAAGGGTCGGTTATGGCTTCGCCGAGGTACAGATGAACCACGGTGCCACCGGTGAAAAGAACCTGAAGATCGTCCTGATGCTCCAATAATTCAAACACATCCATATCTTCAAAGGCCGGAACGTGTACGGAATTGGTGTAGTATTGCACGGAGTCGGTGCCCTGCGCAAAATTATCGCCGAAAAGCTCACGGTCTTTTTTGGCCAACCGGTGGCTGGCGCCTTCGGCGGGGGACGCTTCGAGGTTGTAGTAGTTGTCCGTCTGCTCCTGGAACTCCTGCATCCGCTGCCGGATATGGAGCAGCACCTTCTCGGTCCATTGTTTGGCCTTGTCGGAGGTGATGGAGGTCCCCAGGAAGTTCTCGCAGGCCTCGTTCATCCCGATGATGCCGATGGTGGAGAAGTGGTTGGCCCACCAGACCCCATAGGCCTGTTTTACGGACTTGAGGTAGACGGAGGTGTAGGGATAGAGCCCCTGGTCCGTGAGCTGCTCCACGACGCTGCGTTTGATCTCGAGGGAGGTCCGCGCCACCTCGAGCATCTCGTCGAGGCGCTGGAAGAAGTCATCCTCGTTCTCGGCCAGATAGCCGATGCGGGGCATGTTGATGGTGACGACCCCGATGGAGCCCGTCTGGGGGTTGGCGCCGAAGAGGCCGCCGCCCCGCTTGCGCAGCTCCTTCGTGTCGAGCCTGAGGCGACAGCACATGGAGCGGACATCGTCGGGGTCCAGATCGGAATTCACGAAATTGGAGAAGTAGGGGATGCCGTACTTGCCCGTCATCTCCCAAATGGGCAGGAGAGTGGGGTTGTCGAAATCGAAGGTGTTGTGGATGTTGTAGGTCGGGATGGGGAAGGTGAAGATGCGTCCCTGGGCGTCTCCCTCGGTCATGAGCTCCGCGAAGGCGCGGTTGATCATGTTCATCTCTTCCTGGAAGTCGGCGTAGGTGATGTCCAGGGGCTTGCCACCGATGATCACCGGCTGATCCTTGATGGCCGGAGAGGGGGACAGATCCATCGTGATATTGGTGAATGGAGCCTGGAATCCAACCCTCGTAGGGACATTGAGATTGAAGATGAACTCCTGCAGAGCCTGTTTGACCTCGTCGTAGTCCAGCTCGTCGTAACGGATGAATGGGGCGAGCAGGGTGTCGAAGTTGGAGAAGGCCTGGGCGCCGGCGGCCTCGCCCTGGAGGGTGTACAGGAAATTGACGACCTGCCCCAGGATGGCCCGGAAATGTCTTGCCGGGGAGGACGAGATTTTGTTGGGGACGCCACCGAACCCCGACAGCAGCAGCTCCTGCAGGTCCCAGCCCACGCAGTAGGGCCCGAGGGTTCCCAGATCGTGGATGTGGATGGCGCCGCTGTTCTGCGCGGTTTTTACCTCTTCCGGATAGATGGAGTTGAGCCAGTAGCGTGCAATGACCGAGGAGGAGATGTGAAAATTCAGTCCCTGCAGGGAGTAGTTCATGTTGGAATTTTCGTTGACTCTCCAGTCTCGCTGTCCGATATATTCGCCAATGAGGCTCTCTATGAAGATGAGGTTCTCGTCGTCGGCGTCCGCACCCAGATAGTGGTCGGCGGCGCCTTCGAAGCCGTGAAGGCGGAGGATGGCCGAGACGGATTCCTTGATTCGATCGGTGTGGGGGACGTCTCCGCCCTGGAAGAAGCGGGTCGTGAGGTCGGTCTCGACATGCAGGGCCAGCTGCTGGCCGTCACCCTCTTCACCAGCCGCCGCGAGGGCGGCCTCGATGGACGATTCGATGAGGGCACGACTGTAATTGGCGACATCGCCATTATTGGTTCTGACCAACCATCTCATGGGGAAGTTCTCCTTCGCTTCCCATTTCAACCAGCGCCGGGGAAAAAGCAAACGTGGCCGTCACAACCTCCTCACACAAATTTCACATGGCAGATACGACGGTGTTTAACGGACCAAGGTCACTAGAGTATTTTGGAGCTTAAATCACCGTGGCCCGGGAAGTCACTGGATGTCAAAAATGCATAAGGGAAAGAATTTTATCGGCACTCTTTTTTGCGCAAGAAAAAAAGAGCAATAAAGACATAAGGATAGGTTTTGAAAAATTTCCGGTGGGGATGTAAGTGCCGCTATGCAAGGGTTAGAAAAATTCGAATGGGGACAGTTGGCTTGTGTGGTATTGATATTTAAGTGGAATAAAATTCACGACCCAAGTCGGCAAACGCTGTCAAGGGAATATTCAGCTTGACACCTGGCCATATTGGGAGCCCTCCATTCCCAATTTCGAGGTCCCCATTCCTGCGATCCATTGGGCTGCTGAAAAAATCCCATAGAACACAAGGGGATTTACCTGCACCGAATGCAGAGATGGATCGGAGGCGGAAATGGTTGGTGCCATCAAGGATCACGTGATGGAATTCACTGTAGTGAACCCGCAAGAAAGTTTACGGAAACTAAAATTTATCATATTGAGTGGATCCGGCGGCATTGGGAAAACAAGGAGCAGGAAATAAAAAAATATGTACAAGAATGAACAATAAAAGTGGCTGGGAACGAAAAAAAGTGCCCTAAACACTTCCGAAATTGCATCGACAGGGCACGTGAAGTCTTTTTGGGACCACTTGACAGCACCGCTGAGAGGAGAGGGAACAATTTTTTTTTTTGATCGAGTCACAAGCCGTTCACGATGTCCCGGGTCCCCATATTTTCCCATGGAGTAATTCGGATCCGTTGCGAGATCCGATCCTTGAATTCATGGATAGAGCACTGAAATAACGATGGGAATAATCTTAAGGCCACGTCCCAAAGGAGTGAGGCGTTCGCTCCGGGGATTAAAAAGGGAAAAAAATGGGCAGGAGAGAGAAAAAAATGAGGACTCCGTACAGTCCGCAGGATCCGGAGTTCGTCGTCCGGGGAGGTTCAGCTTGCACCTTCCCCCCGAGGTATTATAAAGGAGTGGCGCGGAGCCGTGAGGCAGATCGCCGGAGTTGATATGGAATCACCTGAGCTTCTTCAACATCTGACCGCCCTCTTCGGGGAGAAGGTCGCCAACGAGGCGGTGTGCCCATACCACCTGGGCGTCATCGCAAGACCTCACGCTATCGGCACGCATCAGGCAGCCAACGGAGAGTGGGTCACCTTCCGCCTCACCATCGAGGAGGGACGGGTAGGCACCTGCTTTTTCACTGCGCACGGCAACGCCGTGCTGTTCGCTGCGGCCTCCATCCTCTCGAGGCTCGTCGAAGGGCTTCAACTCAGGCACGCCCTGGCGCACATGGACTCCCAGACGGTCGCGCAGGAGCTGGGGGCCGTGAGTGAAGGGGACGAATTTCTGATCGTCCTCGCATGTGAAGCTCTGCGCAAGGCGTTGACCGAGTCCATAAAGTACATCAGGGAGCCCTGGAAGACCCTGTACAACACAAACAGGTGAGCTTATGCGGAAAGAAATATGGGCGCTCATCGCCATCGTCGCGATTATTCTCGGGGCTATTTTCCTGGTCAGTCATTTCAATAGAAAGCACGGGTTCAAAAAGCGGAAGATCATGCGCGCCGATCAGCGGAATTTCTGCACGCTGTTCACGCATATGGCGCGCTCCTACGGGTTGCCCTTCACGCCCAAAGAATGTGAGCGGCAGATCGTCGGACTCGGGTCATCCAAATGGAAGCCCTTCGTGCATTGCATGAAGACGCATCGAAAGGATGATCTGGGGAGCCTGGCCTGTATCGGACGCAGGCTGTGTGACCTCGAGCGTCCGGAGGGATGTCTGCTGGAAGGCGCCGCGATGATCGCCTCGGCCAAACCCGCTCTGGTCGACCGGGGACTCTTGACCCTGCTCTCGAGGTGCCGGTCCCGGCAGGCGGGTTCCTGTGACTATCTCGTCGCGTGGCTGATGCGCAGCGGGACCGGTCTGAAAGATGCCCGCAAGGTCTCCCAGGACAGCGGAAAGTCTGCCCGCCTCAGCAGGGAGCAGATTCTGCAGGACGCGCTGGTTCACTCCTGCCGTCTCGGCAGGACCCGCGCCTGTCGTCGT
>QKIM01000483.1 GCA_003249585.1 Deltaproteobacteria bacterium | reverse complement strand
TCCTCGCCTCGGGCGCAACCCCCAGGTGGTGCGCTACCTGGCTGAAGAGCATGACGCCTCCGTCAGAGCGCTCCTTGCTGCCGGGCGAACCGTCATGGCCTTCATGAGCGCCAGGGAGGAGGAGCCCACGGTGGCGGAGATCCGCCTCCTCCTGGGGCGTCCCCAGGCCATTTCATCGGCCACTACGCCGGCCACTTTGCCGGTCGCGAATGAGGCGCCCCAGACTCGCTCCGACCGGGGGTATATCACCAAATTCAAACAGATGCTCGAAGGCGCCGAATCCGAGGAGGAGTACTTCCTCGCCATACAGATCGCTGTGAACACACGCCTGACGGAGCTGCGTCGGGCGGGCGGTCCCGAGCAGGAGATCGGCAAATTCGAGCGGGCACTGGAACTGGTTCAGAAGAGAGATCTTCAGGAAGTCATACAACTCATTGGAATGTAGGATTCCATCAACTTCGGATGCGCTCCGAGAAAGGCTACGAACATGTCAGTAAAAGATATTCTCCAGGAAATCACGAAAACCGACGGTGTTGACGACGCGCTGGTTGTCGGAAGGGATGGCTTCGTCATCGAGCACGTGGGGCAGCTCCAGGCCGACATGATCGGCGTCGCCGTGTCTACGGTCATCGGCTCCGTGGAGGCCATGGGGCGTACGACGGAGAAGGGTAACCTCTTTGAGATTATGGCCGAGTTTGACGATGGAACCATCATCTCGGCCCCCATCGGCAATGACGCCGTGCTGGGCGTCACGGCCCGGCAGGGTGGGAACCTCGGCGCCATCCGTTTCGCGGTGAAGAAGAACCTCGATGCCTTGAAGCGGGCCCTCTAGGACCATCTGAAATTGAACAACGCACCATCATCAAGATGACGAAAGGACAAACGAAATGTCAGACAAAATAGATGTGAAAGTAGTTCAGGGCGTGCTGTACGGAATCTATAAATCGCTCTACAAGATCGCCGGCGCCTCCTCCGCTGCCATCATGCGACAGGCGGCCCCCGACATCCTCGACGCGCTCAACCACATGGGGGTGGACTTCTCCTGCGTGGACGACATCAATAAGCTCCAGAGCAAGCTCGGCGAGACGCTCATCGGCGCCGGGACCTGCGACGACATCAAGTTCGCGCTCGACGGGGACGTCCTCACGGCCAAGATCACCAACTGCGCCTTCTATGATCTCACCATGAAGCTCAAGAGCGAGGGGATCCCTCCCTTCGGCTGCCCCTTCGCCGCATTGACCATCGCCATCGCTGAGAAGAACCTGGGAAAAAGGGCGCGGCTCGTGCACCTCGCTCCCACAGAGGGGGGCGCTTCCGGCGACACCACCCTCAAGGTTGAGCTCCACTGACGCATATGTGAAGCAGAGGCCGGGCCCTTTCTCTGACCAACCATCCGGCCTCTGCTTCTCCCTCCCACAACGAGGTGTCCATGAACATGCTCCCGACCCAGACCCTGTCTCTCCTGGATGAGTGGGGCCGGACACCGCTGATCAACGCGGTGCTTGAGGAGAACTACGCCCTGGTCCAGGAACTCGCGATGCAGCCGGATATGCTGGACATGCCCGACAGTAACGGGAGCACGCCGGCCACGGTGGCCGCACACAGCGGGAACGTGGTCATCCTGCATTGCCTCACCCGTCACGGAGCGGATCTGACGAAGAAGGACTCCTTCGGGTTCGATCCTCTTCTTCGGGCCGCCATGGCGGGGAACTACGAGATTGTGCTCTACCTGCTGGAGCGCGGTCTCGACGTGAACACCTTCGACAAGAACGGCTACACACCTCTGATCTGGGCAGCGGTGAGAGATCAGGCAGACGTGGTCAGGGCGCTGGTGGGGCGGGGTGCCTGTCTCGACCATCAGAACATTTTCGGCTCAACGGCCCTCATGGAGGCCGCGTTCAGAGGCAACACGGAACTCGTGCGTCTGCTCATCGGGCTCGGCGCCCATATCGATCCTGTGAACATTCGGGGAATGAACGCGCTGATGATGGCGCTCCATAAAAAGCACCGTGACACCGCCGCGCTCCTCATCAGCGAGGGGTGCGCGGTGGACGTCGCTGATCGGGGGGGCTTTACGGCGCTCCTGTGGTGTGCCAAGTGGGGCTTTCAGGAGATCGCCCGGATGCTCATCGAGCGAGGCGCCCCCCTCGAGGCAAAGAGCGGGAAAGGGATGACCGCGCTTGCAGAGGCGAAGCGCAAGGGGAACACGGAATTCGCGAGCTTTCTGGAGCGGATTCGGGACGAAGGGATCTCGCTTAAGGACAGCTCAGAACATTTGGCCTCCGAAGAGCTCCCCTTCGTGTCACTCTTCGAACACGCGGGGACGCCCATCTGCATCCTTGACTCCCAGGGGACGGTGGTCGCCGCCAACCCTCAACTGGCTGGGTGGCTGGGGCGCACCGCCGCTGCCATGAAGGGGACCGCCTTCGTGGAGTACGTCGCCGATGGCGATGGGCTGGGCCGGGTGGGAATCGCCGAGATTCTGAAGAACCGGCCGGCCTCCGTTGAGCTCAATGTGCTCCACAGGATCGCCCCTTCGGGATCCAGGCACCTGCGATGGAACTTCTCCTACGACCCCGAGGGCCAGAAGATTCTCTGCCTCGGAGAGGACCTCACGGAGCGGGAGCGGCGGGAGTCCCAGCACAGGCAGAGCCTCAAGATGGAGGCTATCGGACAGCTCGCCGGCGGCATCGCCCACGACTTCAACAACCAGCTGGCGGGAATCCTGGGATACTCCGAGGTGCTTCTGCAGCAGCCCGATGACCAGGAGCGGGAGCACTATGTGCGCCGTATCGTGACCTGCGCGAAGAACGCAGCCGATCTTACCCAAAAGCTCCTCGCCTTTTCCCGCAAGGGGCATTTCCGGCACGTGGAGGTCGGGATGCACGGCATCATCGACGAGGTTGTCTCCATCCTCCGCCACACCATCGACAAGCGGATCGTCATCACCCAGCGGCTGGACGCCTCCGATGATCGCGTCATGGGGGATCCGACCCTGTTCCAAAACGCGCTGCTCAATCTCTGCCTCAACGCCCGCGACGCCATGCCCAACGGGGGGGAACTGCTCATCGGGTCCGAGGTGCTCGAGATAGACGATGACTTCCTGGCGAGACATGAATACCACATGCGGAAGGGGGCCTACCTCAGGATTCAGGTCTCGGACACCGGGTGCGGGATGCCCAGGGAGATTCGGAGCCGGATCTTCGAGCCCTTTTTCACAACCAAGTCGCAGGGGACAGGGACGGGCATGGGGCTCGCCGCGGTCTATGGTACGGTCAAGGGACACAAGGGGGCCATCAATGTTTACAGCGAGGTCGACCTGGGGACAACCTTCAAGATCTACCTTCCGCTCCACGGATCCGGCGCACGGACGGTGAGCGTCACAGGCCCGGCGGCGCTCCTGCTGACCCCAAGACGAATCCTCGTTGTCGATGACGAGGAGGACGTACGAAACATGGTCCGAACCTTCCTGCGCCGGCAGGGGCATATCGTCTTCACCTCCGAGGACGGTGAAGAGGGGCTGAACTTCTACCGGGAGAATTGGAAGAATATCGACCTGGTGATCCTGGACATGGTGATGCCGGTGCTTGGGGGAGAGGACACGTATCTGGCCATGAAGCGGCTCAACCCCAATGTGCGTGCGCTGCTCATCTCCGGATACAGCATGAACCGGCAGGTGCAGAAGCTCCTCGATCTCGGAATAGACAATTTCCTTCAGAAGCCGTTCAACTCCAATGTGCTCATGCGCACCATCATCCAGATCCTCGAGGAGTAGGCTCCATGCGCTTTTTCCTCCACAGTTTCCCTATCGCTGCTAATTTGGAAGGGGACCACGGTCTCATCGGGGGAAAAAGGAGCCTGCCATCGTGACGCCCATGACCTCTTCGGAGCAACAATCCCAGTGTCCCGCCATTATCGTCACCAATGATCAGGGTAATGTCATCTATTGCAATCCTGAAGGAGAGCGGTTTCTGGGCGAGATGGAGATTCCTTCCCGAAATGGGGTGTCGGTGAGCCTTCTCAACAGGCTCGAGGGCGAGGAGGCCACCTCCCAGGGGTCCTTCCGCGGCACGGTCCGCTGCTCGGGCAAGGTCTATCAGGTGGTCATCTCCCGAACCGTCTCCGCCAATGGGACCGGGGATGGCACGATCATCAGCGCCATCCCTTACACCCAGCTTCAGATCAAGGAGATAGGACCGGAAGGAGGCACCCTGAAGGGGCTGGACTCCATCGCCCGCATCGGCGTGGGCTGCGTGGACAGGGTGACCGGCTACCGCATGTGGTCCTCCAGCCTGTTTGAGATCTTCGGAGTCGAGGTGCCACAAGGGGAGGCTATCGAGGCGCTCCTCCTCGACAAGCTGGAGGCGAACGATCGTGACATCGTCCGCAGTCGGCTTTCTTCCATCAGGGAAGCGGGCGGCGCTTTTCAGGGAGAGGTTCATGTCGCTCCGAATGAAGGGCCCCGGCGGGTTCTCTATTTACAGATGGAGGTCGCTCTCGATGCCGAGATGCGCCCGAAAATGGAGCAGTATATCGTTCAGGACATCACAGAGATCGTTCAGTTGAGGAAAGCGCTCCATGCCAGCGAGGAGCGCTTCCGGTCATTCTTCGAGCAGGATGAATCCATCAAGTTCCTTATCGATCCCGGGACGGGGACGATCCGCGACGCCAACCACTCTGCCGAGGTCTTCTACGGGATCCCGCGCGAGCGCCTACGGACCATGCAGATTCGTGAAATCAACCAGATTTCCCCCCAGGAGTACCTGCAGAAGATGGCCGGGGCCAGCCGAGGCGAGAATAACTACTTTCAGTTTCAGCATCGTCTGGGGAACGGGGAACTTCGTGATGTAGAGGTGTTTTCGGCGCCGGTCAGCCTTGGCGGTGAGCTTCTCATCCACGCCAATGTCCACGACATCACAGACAGTATCAAGGCCCGCAAGGCGCTGGAACTGAGTCAGGCGAGACTCCAGGCGTTCTACGGGTTCACCCGTGAAGCCATCCTCATCCATCACGAGGGCACCATTTACGACCTCAACGAGGCATGTGAGACGCTCTTCAAGGTACGGCGGGACGAGGTCACCGGCAGGTCTCTGGGCGCCCTCGTCGATCCGTCCATGGCGCCCGACTGGTGGGAGAAGACGCTCTGCAGCGGACGGGGCGATCCGGTTGACGTTACCGTCACCAACCTTGAAGGGTGCGCGGTGTACCTTGAGGTGGCGACCTGCGAGATGGAGTGGATGGGATCCCGACGTTGCGTGACCAGTATTGTGGATGTCACGGCCAGAAAAGCCATGGAGGAACATCTGCGACAGAGTCAGCGGCTGGGGGCCATTGGCCAGCTTGCCGGCGGGGTCGCACACGACTTCAACAACCTGCTGGGCGCGATCATGGGGTTCACGGAGCTGGCGCTCGCGGAGGCAGGAGGAAATGCAGAGCTGGCGGAGTATCTTCAAAAGATTCGCGGGGCATCGCGCCGTGCCCGTGAGCTGTCCAGACAGATCCTCGCGTTCTCCCGCCATGAGGCCGGCAGTCGAAAGCCTGTGGAGCTTGCAGGGGTTCTCATCGAGACGGTGAGCTTCCTCAAGGGAACGGTGCCCTCGTCCATATCCATCACGCAGCACGTGGTCCCGGGGGCCTGCCGAATCGTCGGAAACGCCACAGAGCTTCTGCAGGTCTTCATGAACCTCTCCACAAATGCGGTTCAGGCCATGCAGGATCACGGGACGCTCACCCTTGCACTCTCCAGGCACGATGTCGTGGATCCCGTGGATGGGTACATGGGGCCCATTGCACCTGGAAAATATGGTCTGGTACGGGTGAAAGACACTGGCGTGGGGATGGACCGGGACACGCTCTCACGGATCTTCGAACCATACTTCACCACGAAACCCGCCGGTAGCGGGACCGGCCTTGGACTCGCGGTCGTCTTCGGGATCGTCAAGAGCCACCGGGGGAACATCACCGTGACCTCCATGCCTGGCAAGGGGACCACCATGAACCTCTTTTTCCCGCTGCACGAAATCGAGGAGATGGAAGCGGCTGCCCCGGAGACGGTGACCAGCGCGCTCCGAGGCAAGGGGCACATCCTTCTCGTGGATGATGAGGTGGTCCTCGTGGAGCTCGGGCAAAAACTGGTGAGCATGCTTGGGTATACGGTCAAGGCCACCACCTCGCCCCTGAAGGCGCTGGAGTTGATCTCGGAAGCCCCCCAGAAATACGATCTCCTGATCACCGATCAGACCATGCCGGACATGCTGGGGACGGAGTTGATCCGCGAGGCCCAGTTGATCCGGCCCGATCTCCCCGTCCTGCTCATCACGGGATACAACTCGAAGATAAACAAGAACAACGCTGGCAATCAAGGCGTGCGGCATTTCTACATGAAGCCCCTCGAGCTGCATGAGTTCGCCAAGGCCATCAGTGCTGCCATGGGAGGACCGACAACGTGAACAAGGCCAAATTCCGGGGTCCGGATGAGACCGCGCCAAGGGGCGGGGATGACCAGATGACCGTGACGTCATCAAGGAACGAGTACGATGCGCTCAAGGCGCTCCATCTCGGGATGAGTGATGCGCTCCTGACGATCAGTCCCGACCGGATGATCCTGTCCGTGGAGTCCCTGGGGGACAGAATCCTGGACTACACTCCCGAGGAAATCATCGGGACTGATTTTCTGCGTTTCTTCGCTGAGGCGGATCTGCCCCGAGTGAATGAGGGCCTTGAGCGCCAGCTCGCGGGTGAGCGCTGGCCCATGCTCTTTGAGGTGAAGACGCGCTCTCGACGTCAGGCGTGGGTGCGCATGTGGGCTGTCCCGCTCCAGCGGGGGGCCGAGACGCTCTGGCTCGTCGCCATCACCAACATCCATGACGTCCGCACGCGGGAACTCCACCTGGAATTCATTGAGGGAGTCTTCGATGGAATCGATGACATCCTGGCCATCTCCAACGAACGAGGAGGAGTCGTCTACGTAAATAATACGGTGTGTGCGCATCTGGCGCTTCCTCGCGACGCGCTCTTCGGCCGCCCGGTTGCCGCTGTGATCGGGGCGTTCATCCCGGAGAAAGCCTACGCGATGCTGTTCCGAGAGGCTGCGGGGACGGGAAGCGCCACGCGGGAGATTTTCGTCGAGAAGGACTCAGGGAACCCCCGGTGGTACGAATACCGTATTCAGGTCCTGCGACCGCACTGGAACGGCGAGCATACCTATCTGCACATGCTGCGGGACATTACCCGTCACAAGCGTCAAGAGCTGGCGCTCGTCGCGAGCGAAGAAAAATTCAGGCAGCTGTTCGTCTCGAGCCCCGACGCCCTCTACCTCGTCCAGGAGTCGACCTGGAAGATTGTCGAGTTCAATGAATCCTTCACTTCATTGACAGGGTATGGGAGGGAGATTCTGGGGAGGTCTCTGGATGAAGTGGGGATCTGGGCCGAACGGGAGGGCATGAGCGCCCTTCGGGAAGAATTTTTGTGCGCGCGGCAGTTCCACAACAGGGAGATCCTCTGGCATCGCAAGGACGGACGCCTCCTCAGGGGGCTGATGTCCGTGCGGGCGCTGGAGCTGGGGGATGAGGCGCTGGCGTTGTGCATCGTCAAGGATGTGACGCAGTGGATGGAGGTTGCCCGGGAGCGGGAGCATCTCCTCCAGGCGGTAGAACAGGCCGGTGAAGCATTTGTCATCACCGATCGTCACCTGCGGGTGCTGTTCTGC
>QKIM01000177.1 GCA_003249585.1 Deltaproteobacteria bacterium | reverse complement strand
GGAAGAACCCGGAGGGGCTGTCCGAGGAGAGGTGATCCGTGGGCGCCGGGAGCGGTTTTCAGCTTTTATCGCGGGGAATGTGACGTTATAAGAGGGGGTCCCGCCGGCACGGCCGGTTTCCACTGCACCTAAAGGAGCACCCCATGACCGATACGACCAAAGACAAGGGCCCCGAGGCGACCGAGGAGAAGCCCGAGGTAAAACCCGAGGTGACCGAGGAGAAGTCCGAGGAGAAGTCCGAGGAGAAATCCGAGGAGAAATCCGAGGAGAAGTCCGAAGAGAAGTCCTCGACGAAGTCCTCGACGAAGTCCTCGACGAAGTCTGAGGAAAAATCCGAGGAGAAGCCTGAGGAGCACTCCGAGGCGGAGGGTGATAAGAAGAAAGGCTCCTTCGGGGCCGCCATGGCCGAGATCGTCGATCCCTTCAAGGAGCTGGCCCACACCAGCCGCTCCCTGTGGGGTCTGTATATCTCCTATGTGCTCGAAGGGATGGTGTACTTCGGCATCCTCACCATCTTCGGCAAGTATCTCTCCGAGAACGTGGGCGTCACCAACGTCCAGGCCGGCTGGGTCTACAGCCTCCTGACCGGCGGCATCACCCTCTCCATGCTCTTCCTGGGTGGGGTGGCCGACAAGATCGGGGTTCGCAAAGCGCTCCTGTTCTCTTTGGGGCTCATGGTCTTCGGACGACTGGCCTTCGCTGTGTCGGGGACCTTTTTTCCCCAGGGCCACGGCTTCGCCTCCATGATGTTCCTCTTCATCGGGATCGGCATGCTGCTGGTGGTCATCGGCTACGGCATGTACCAGCCGGCTGCCTATTCGGGGGTCAAGCAGTTCACAAACGAGAAGAACGCCCCCATGGCCTTTGCCATGATCTACGGGCTCATGAACCTGGGTGCCTTCTTCTCCGGTCTGCTCAGCCCCGTGGTGCGCAACACCTGGGGAATCACTTCCGTCTACTGGGTGTACGCCGGTTCCACGGTTCTGGCCTTCCTCTCCATTCTCATGATCATGACCAGCCGGTCCGTCAAACGGGACACCCTCACGGACATCTCCGTGAAGCCTGCCGAGGACGGAAAGAAACCCGTCCGCACGTCCGAGTCCCTCTTCTCGCCCCTCTTCATCTTCTCCGCCCTCGTGGTGGTGGCGGGCCTCGGCCTCACCATCTATCTGGTCTTCACCTCCAAGCCCGGCCCCATCGACAGCCCCGTGCAGAAGTACGCCGGCGAGGTCTCGGCTCTGAACAGGCTCCTCACCGTTCCCGTGGCCGTCAAGGGCGCGCCCGCTCCCAAACCCGTCACCGTCGACGACTTCACGAAAGTGTCCGGCAGGATGGTCTCCCTCGCCGGAGAGGTGCTCCCCCCCAAGGTGCTCCCGGACGGGGCGACCGTGGACAAACAGGCCTACACCCTCATGCGCGCCATGATCGAGAACCAGGGCAAGGCCGCGCCCGGCTACTTCCCGCTCCTGGCGAAACTGGACCAGGACGTCCCCATGGACACCCCCGCCGCCCATGATGTTCGCAACCGCCTGCGCGCCCTGGGTGTCGCGTACATGTCCGCCGCCTACCGGCTCGTAGGTAAATTCAACTCGGGCGTGCTCACCCGCATCGCCCAGCGGCAGTCCCTCCCCTCGGAGAGCGCCATCCCCATCCCCGACGACATCCAGAAGAACATCATGGAGATGACTTCCAAAGGGGCCGCCCTCATGTTCACAGGGCTCAATGAGCTCACCCGAACCGTGGCCGCCGGCGCCAAGACACAGCTGGCCGACGGTGCCGAGGCTCTCCAGATGGCCCTCTATCAGGAGGCGGCGCTGCTCAAGCGCGTGACTGAGCTCGTTGGGGACGCTCCCTCAGCGGCCACGAGGAACCTCCTGGTCCAGCGGCTTTACTCCACGGGTACTTTCCTCATCGGACAGGTCAGCCCCCTGCTCGTCACCTCCCCCAAGAGCAAGACCCTGAAGTTCAACCAGATGGTCATCGGCATGTATCTCGGGACCGAGGCCGGCTTCAGCGGGAGCCTCAAGACCTCCGGCGAAGAGGCCATCAAGGTTCCCTTCTCCACCAGCCTTATGGGGTTTGGCAAGCGGTACGGCGGTCCTCTGGGCGCCGTGCTCCTCTTCTCCATCTTCCTTGTGGTGATGCTCCTGCGCAAGCGTCCCGAGCATCCCTTCCACGACGGCCGTTTCGTCTTCTTCATCTTTATCCTCATCCCCGTGCAGACGCTCTTCGCCCACAACTGGCTGACGCTGCCCTACTACATCGACCGGGCCTTCGGCGGGACCTATGTGGGGGCCAACTTCGAGTTCTTTACCAACATCAACCCCATCCTCATCTTCTTCCTGACCCCCTTCGTGGCGGCCCTCACCGCCAAGGCCAAGGTCTACAACATGATGATGTGGGGTACCCTGATCATGGCGGTCCCGACCTTCCTGCTCACCTTGCCGCCCTCCCCGGCGCTGCTCCTGCTCTACATCCTCCTCATGACCATCGGCGAGGCCATGTGGCAGCCCCGCTTTTTGCAGTGGGTGGCCCAGATCGCTCCCGAGGGTCAGACCGGCGCCTACATGGGCATCGCCCAGTTCCCCTGGTTCCTCACCAAGGTTGTGACGGGCTTCTACAGCGGCTATTTCCTGGCCAAATACTGTCCCCTCGTCGGGCCCCAGAACACGGAGATGCTCTGGCTCCTCTACGGGATCGTCGCCATGGTCTCCCCCTTCGCTCTGGTCGTGGCCAGGAGCTGGATGTCCAAAGGCATGAAGGAGAAACCCTCCTGACATACGGGCACGGCGTGCCACACCTTCCACGGGAGGATCGGTCACGACCCGCCTCTCCCCCCACCTTGCGCTCCCCTGAATTCGTGGTTATCTGAAGACAGTGCGCCCCCCCGCACCAGGATGACCATGCCCACGAAATTCACCCCCCTCAAATATTTCGGTTTTGCCTCTCTGGCCGCCACCTTCGCCCTGATGTGCGTGGTGCGGCTGTGGTACACTATGTTCCTCCTCTTCGGGTTCGCCCTGGTGATGGTCCTGCTCCACGGGAAGAACACCTACTGTGCCCACTATTGCCCCCTGGGAACCTTGCAGGACGCCATGGGGGAGAAGAGCCCCAGGGTCCGGCCCTTTCCTGGTGTCCGTCTGCTCAAGTATCTGCTCATTCCGCTGTTCTGGGCGGCGGTGATCTACACCACCGTAGTGTTTCAGCGCGATGGGGTCAGGCTCTGGGTCTGGATGCTCAGGATCATGGTCTCCATGTTCTTTTTGGCCATGGTTCTTCAGGAATGGCTGGGACGGCGCTTCTTCTGTGTGCACCTGTGTCCCCTTCGTCACCCCGTTCTGGAGCCGGCCCGCCGCGCCCGCAACCTTGCCGTGAAGCGCCGCTGACGGGTTTTTAGTCCAGGGGCTTGCCGCAGTGTTTGCAGAAGTTTCCGCGGGCGGATGGTTCCTTGCCCATGGCCTGCCGGTGCAGCCGCAGCTCCTCGGTGAAGCCCGAAGCCAGGATGCCCGTGGGGAGCGCGAAGAGCCCGATGCCCATGATGGAGATGAAGGCGCCCAGGATCTTCCCCAGCACCGTGGCGGGGACCACGTCGCCGTAGCCCACGGTGGTGAGGGCGGAGACGGCCCACCACATGGTCTGGGGGATGTTGCGGAAGTGGTCGGGCTGGACGGAATTCTCCACGTAGAACATCACGCTGGCCGAGGTGATGATCAGAAAGAGCATGATGACCACGACGATGAGGAGCTCTTCCTTTTGGGATCGGAAGACCCTCCCCAGAAGGTGCATGGCCTTGGAGTATCTGCCGAGCTTGAAGATCCGAAAGATTCGGAAAAGCCGGAATACCCTGACGATGCGCATGTCGAACCCCACGAACATGGGGAGATAGAAGGGGAGGATGGCGATGAGGTCAATGAGAATGAGGGGAGTTAAGGCAAAGCGGATGCGCCCGGAGACGGGACGGCTGAAGGCAGGATTCTCCGGCGCCGTCCACAGCCGCAGGAGGTACTCGACGGTAAAGATGATTACGGAGATTATTTCGAAATAAACATAGAATTTGTAGGGCTTTACCGTTTCTAGGATGACCGCCAGGATGTTGCTTACGATGAGGAGCAGCATGAAGATGTCGAAGATCTTCGAAGAGAGATCCCCCCTCTCTGCAGGTTCAATGATCCTGTACACCGCTTTGCGAACCGACGACATATGCACCTCCTTGAACAGGGAAGACGGGGACATAGTAGGGCGCGGAGGTTTCCCTGTCAACTTGATAACCTGCTAATAATAGAACTATAATTTTCCCGTGTGCCGGGTGACCGGGGGCTCGGGAGGGTCGCGTTTCTGCGCCTCGACCATTGCCGTCAGGTCGCATTTTTACACCTGTTTTCCTTTGAAACGTGGCTGGATTTGGTGCTATGGTCCTGAAAAACATACGGCTGGCCCACGACCGTAACCTTCCGGGAGGACGCGCGCAATGACCCTCATTCTCAACCGTGACGATGTTGTTTCCGTGCTGACCATGGCCGACGCTATCGAGGCTGTCGAGGCCGCGTTCGCCGAGCTGGCGAGGGGGACCGCGGTGCTGCCGCTGCGGAACGCCATCACACCTCCCGGCGGACTCTCGCTGTACATGCCCGCCTATCTGAAGGAGTCGGGGGCGCTGGCCTGCAAGGTTGTTACTGTATATAAAAATAATCCGAAGGACTACAACCTGCCGACCACCATCGGCAAGGTGCTCCTCCAGGATCCCCGCACGGGCGACGTCACCTGCATCATGGACGGCGGGTACCTCACCGCGGTCCGCACGGGCGCCGTCAGCGGCGTGGCGACCCGGTACCTGGCCAAAAACGAGAAGAGCATGAGTGTCGGGATCTTCGGCGCCGGCGTGCAGGCGAAGATGCAGCTCTGGGCCATCTGTGAAGTGCGGGACATCGTGAAGGCCTATGTGTACGATCTCTCTGATGACGCGGCCAACGCCTTCGTCAGGGAAATGGGGGAGAAGCTCAGCATCGAGGTGGTCAGGGCCGCATCCCCCGACGAGGTTCTCGAGAACTGCCCCATCATCTGCACCGCGACCTCTTCACCTACGCCCCTCTTCGATGGAGAGCGGCTGCTTCCGGGGACGCACATCAACGGAATCGGGAGTCATACGCCCAGCGCCCGGGAGCTGGACACCACAACGATCCTGCGTTCCCTCTTCGTGGGGGACAGCAAGGAGGCCTGTTTCAAGGAGGCGGGGGACATCATGATACCCATCGCCGAGGGGGCGGTCACCGAGGAGCACTTCCATGCCGAGCTCGGTGAGGTCATCGTGGGGCAGCGTGGCGGCCGGTCCGGCGACGACCAGATCACCCTCTTCAAGTCCAACGGGCTCGCCATCCAGGACGCCGCGACGGCCCAACTGGTCCACGCCATGGCCATGAAGAAGGGCATCGGCGTCAACGTCCGCATTTGAATCCTGTCCGATCCAGTCTCAGGGGATGATCATCCTGGAGTAGCGCTCTTCGTCCGCGGACCCGATGTTCTGCGATACGAAGTAGCCTCGGGCCCGGTCGGCCAGCGCCGCACCCTCGTCGCCGCCCAGGATGCCCGCCAGCTTGCGCTGGACAGCCGCCAGGTAGAAGTGCATCTCCAGGGACTCCAGGGACTCGATGGTCTGTCTGAGGAGGGTGATGGAGGACTCCTCCTCGCCCCGCAGCCGCAGGGCCTCGGCCTTGATAATGCGGCCCAGGGCTCTGGGCCACTCAAGCCTTCCGGCGATGAGCCGCTCGGCATCCTTGAGCGCGCGCTTGAGGTTTCGGGTGCGGGTCGAGGCCTGTGACGCCATGGCCTCGGACAGAAAGCCCCGGGAGCGCAGGTAGAGCGCCTCGTGACGGATTGAGGGAAGCAGCAGCAGATGGGACTTTTTCAGGGGACGCCAGGCGTCCCGCAGCCGCTCGAAGGCCTGATGCTGCGCACCGGTGAAGTGGTCGATGAGCAGGTGGGCGAGCAGGTGCCAGTAGTGCTGCAGGTGGTAGGTCGAGGTCGACCAGTTGCCGATGACCCAGTCGGCGGCGTCACGGGCCTTCTCGGGACCCTTCTCACGGATGAACACCACGGTGTTGAGCCCCAGGATGTTGCCCGAGGCCGCCAGCATGTCCCCGCGGTCCATGGCGTCGTGGAGGCTCGGGCGGGTGAGCTGCTCCATGTTGGTGAGGTCACCCAGGTAGAAGCTGGACCACAACAGGACGAAGTGCAGCGTGGAGGTCTCCCAGTAGCTGGAGTTGGTGGGACTGAACCGGGACATGGCCAGGGCGGACTTTTCATAGGATTCGCGCCATTTGCCCAGCATGAAGGCCTGGTAGGCCTCGGTCCCGTATGCCCAGCCGTCGGAGGTGGGGTTGTCGACACGCTGCCTGAGGCCGTGGATGGCATCCAGGAGCCGGTGTTCGTAGGCACTGTCCCCGTTTCCCGCGGCGGCGACGTAGGTGGCCTCCCTGTGGAGCGCCAGGAGGACCCTTCGGGGTTCCCCCACCTTGAGGGAGGCCAGGATCCAGCGGGTGGAGAGATCGGCCCCCAGCAGGTGGTCGGCCAGCCCCATTCCGTCGCACAGCGAGTGAAGGATGTCCAGGCGCTCCAGGGTCTCCTGGGAGATCTGGCTCTCGTCTCTGGACTTGAAGGAGAGCCCCCTGAGCCTGAGCCGGAAGCGGTGCCACAGAAGGGAGACGACCGTGGGCCACCCCTGTCTGGGCAAGAAGACGTGGATGGTCTTGAGGACCTTCTCCATGACCTGCATCCCCTCGGTGATGTGCCCCGACCGCAGGAGGATGTCTCCCGCCAGGCGCTGTAGACGCATCTGCTCGGCCGCCAGGGCGCCGGGGACCAGCTCGAGGAAGGTGTGGGCCGCCTCCTGCCCCCGACCGGCGTTGGCCAGGGCCCGGGCCAGGTCATAGACCACGGCGCGTTTCTTGGTGTCTGTGGTGAGGTTGCCCTCGGGCCACAGCTCCAGCGCCTTCTTGAAGAGGGCCGAGGCGCGCTCGAAGGCCAGGGAGGCGCTGGCGACGTCGGCGGCGCGTACATAATGGATTCTCGCGAGGTTGGAGATCCCCGCCGCCTCGAAGTGGTAGGCCAGGATGTCCGGGGAAGCCGAGCCGGACTCCTTGTAGGCCTGGGCCAGGGTCTGGTGCCACCGGCGCGCCGTCTGGGGATCGAGACGCTGGATCACAGCCTCCCGCACGCGGTCGTGGAAGGGCTCCACGCGGCGGTCCGTGTGCCGGCCTCGGGCGGCGATGAGGGTGGCCACGCGCAGCATGTTGATGTGGCGGATGCAGGTGCCCAGCGGGATCTTCAGGACGGTCGAGAGGACCCCGACGTTCACGGGAGCCGCCGAGAGGCTGGCGATGTGGACGATCTCCCGGGGCCCCTTCTCCAGGGACTCCACGCGCTCCCACAGGACGTCGTCGAGGGTGGGAGCCTCACCGCGGCGGGCGGTGCCCGTGGTCGCCAGGGACCGGGCAAGCTCGTGGACGAAGAGGGGGTGGCCGCCGCTCTCCTGGGCCAGGGCGGTCAGCGCTTCAGGGGAGATATTCTTGCCGGCCTGCTCCACGGACAGGATCTTGCGTGCCAGATCCTCGCTCTCCGCGAGGCTCAGGGGCCCCACCTCCAGGGCACGTGTGTGCACCGGGACCGTGGAGAGTGTCTGCTGGACCTCCTTGCGGGTCTGCTTGAGGAGGAGGGTGTTGGTGCGTTGGGCGATGATGAAGAAGATGTGGGGAGGGGAGGGTGGGAGCATGAGGGTCCGAAGGAGCTTCATGCTGTCCTCGTCGGCCCACTGGAAGTTGTCGATGTGGATGACGACAGCGTACCGCTCGGCCAATCGGCTGAGCAGTTGCCGCAGCGCCAGGAAGGCGCTGACCCGGTACTCCGAAAGGTTCAGGATGTCCTCGCTGCGTTCTTCGGCGGTTTCCAACTGTTTTACCCGGCCCAGGACCGGGAAGACCGTGGTCAGGTGGCCCGCCGTGGGGGGCAGGAGAGGGACGATCTCCTCGGACGGCATGGCCGCCAGGAACTGGCTCAGTTTGTCGATGATGGGGTCGAAGGCCTTGAAAGAGACGGACTCGGTCTCGTAGCAGCGCCCGGTGAGGACAATGGTCCGCTCCTGCCCGCGGATGTGGTTCTGCAGGAAGTTCCGGACCAGCTCACTCTTGCCCAGCCCCGACGCGCCATGGATAAGGACCGCCTCGTCACGTCCGCTGACATACTGCTCATAGAACTGGAGCAGCCGCGCGCGCTCGGACTCGCGCCCGGTAAAGAAATGTCCCTGGGAGATGGACTTCTCCAGGCTCAGGGTCGGGATGGGCGGGGCCCCCTTAAGCCGTTTGATGATCTCGGGCCCCGAGGGACGGCGCAGGGACTCGAAGCGCAGCAGATCCCGGCACAGGAGCACCAGATCCTCGGGGAGCCCCAGGACGTAGTCGCTGGCCGAGGGGGCCTCCTGTCCCTGTTTCTGGTACAGGATGGAGGAGAAGGAGCCCTCGAAGGGCAGATGCCCTGTGAGGGCCTGGAAGAGCACCACGCCCACGCTGTACCAGTCCGAGGCGTAGGTGAGGGGCTGGGAGGCCGCCTGCTCGGGAGACATGTAGCCGGCGGTGCCCACGGGGAAGAGGGAGGCCAGCTCCTCCACCTCCAGGGCCGACTCTGTGACCAGGCCGAAGTCCATGAGCACCACGCGGCCCGAGGCGTCCACCATGATATTTCCTGGCTTGATGTCTCTGTGGAGCATGTCGGCCGCGTGGAGGGCCATGAGCCCCTTGACCAGCTGGTACAGGCAGTTCCTGAGGCGACCCTCGTCGAAGGCTGGGAAGCGCTTCTTGTGGACGGGGCGGGAGGCGTCCTCGGTGCTCTCGAGCCGGTCGAAGGCGCTGTTTTCATCCTGGGGAGAGGTCACGGTGTCGTCCTGGGCCTGCGGTGCATCGCTGCCGGGCATGCTTTGCTCCGTGCGGACGTAACTGAGCAGGTCCACGCCGTCGACGAGCTCCATGGTGAAGAACCAGTTGCCCTGATTCTCGAAGAGCTCGCCGAAGGAGATGAGGTTGGCGTGCTGGAGATCCTGAAGGGAGCGAAATTCGCGCTTCAGGTAGACCAGGGACTCCATGTCGGCGTTTCTGAGGGTTTTGAGCGCCACCCTGGTCCCCAGGAGCGTATCCTCGGCGGCATACACCACCCCCATCCCGCCGCCGCCCAACTGTTTGATGATGCGGAAGCGATCATTGCCGACGCTCTTCCATTCTTCCATGGGGCACTCCTTTACCTCTTGAGGGTATCGCAAAGCGCTGCGTGCAACAAGGGCCCTGTTTCGCATATGCGCCACGTGGGGAGGGCGGCATGGAGAAGAGGTGAGGATCAGTGAACGGGCTGCGGCAGCGGGGTCGTGGGCTCGCCTGAGAGGAAGGTGTCCAGGTTCTCGATGAACCGCAGGAACAATGTGGCGCCAGGGAAGCGGACCGGCTCCTCGAGGGTCAGGGAGTGTCCGCTCACCACGCGGAACCCCTTGCGCTTGACCGCAGCGGCCATGGACAGGAGCGCTCCGGAAGGCACCTCCAGCCCTGCGTCCAGGAGGAAGGCGTTTATCCCCCTCATGGGGGGCAGCCGATCGAGGAAGTCCAGCAGGGGCGCGGGGAGGCCGGGTCCGTCGTGCTGGACGACGAACCCGACGATGTCGTACCGGGACAGGTCCGGGAGCTCTCCCGAGCTCATGTCGTGGAAGGCGAAGGTGACGGCGGTGAACTGACGGGCGAGGCGGACGAGGCGGTCCCTCCCGTCGGTGGTGAGGTAGCAGATGAGTCCGTTCTTCACAAGGCCTCCTTTGTCGGGGGTTCCATCCCCGATACCGTCAGAGTAGTCACGATCGCCGCCCGGGGAAGGCTCCCTTCGGTCAGCGGCCCCCTCTCTTCGGTAAACACCTCCCAAAGGGCGGTTCATTCCCGCCTGGGGAGGCCACGGGTTCTTTTCGTGCATTTTTGCACTGATTTTTGATTGACAAAACCAGGGCTCCCGGGTAGGGGTTATTACGAATTTGAATTTCGTATTACTAACCCCCACAAAAAATATTACTGCATGAAAAAACTGATCCTTTTTGCGACACTGATCATCCTGGCCGCTGTCTCCTGTGACGACGGCTCCCAAGCCCGGGCCACCGTCAGCATCATGAACGACTTCGACAACCCCGAGATGACCTACCAGCCCCCCTGGACCATCTGTGAGAGCTCCTACCTCGGGCAGGAGTTCGGCCCCATCGCCCTGGGCGAGACCAGCGCGGCCTTCGAGATCCAGGCCGGCCTCGGGAACATCCTCATGGTGGCGGCCTGGGACGATCCCGTCTGCAACCCCGAGAACTGCCTCCCCATCGCCTCCAAGAACGAGGAGGAGGTCGTGGACGGGCAGA
>QKIM01000180.1 GCA_003249585.1 Deltaproteobacteria bacterium | reverse complement strand
TTCGCCACACGTACATTTCGTTGCTTACCACTATTGGCGTTTCCCCGAGGATCGTGCAAGACATGGCTGGGCATAGCGACATCAGGGTCACCATGATGGTATACACGCACATTGCAGCCAATGCTCAGAGAGAGGCAGCCAACGCTGCGGCAAAAAGGTTGCCGTCTGGAAGGGGCGCCATCACCGCGCCATCATCGCGCCATCAAGGGCACCATGGTGGGTCAAAGGTGTATGGGGAAGAAGAGAGTTGGGATGCTGTAAGGCATTGAAATGGGAGTCCTAAAACAGAAACGGCCAGTCTTATAGACTGGCCGTTTTAGGGCACGCCTGGCAGGATTCGAACCTGCGACCAACGGCTTAGAAGGCCGCTGCTCTGTCCAACTGAGCTACAGGCGCACAACACCCACGAGGGGCGTTTGGTCGGGGCAGAGGGATTTGAACCCCCGGCATCTTGCTCCCAAAGCAAGCGCGCTACCAGACTGCGCTATGCCCCGAGGCGGGAAAATCTATATGCGGATAGGGGGGTTGTGTCAAGGGTGAAGTGGAAGGGCAGGAAAAGAAAGAGCATTATTGGTAGGTGTCGAGGTGGGACCATCCCCTGAATTGGTCGCCGTGCCCCTGTGTGTTGGAGGGCGCGAGATCGGGGACGCGGCAATGACGGGAGATCGGGGCTTAGGGCACCGTGGCAGGTTTGGGACATGGGCGAGGGGCTGTGGCCGTAGGTGGTTTTCTCGGGTGGGGCGATGTTTGTTGTCAGGCGCTGGAGGGAGGGCTGTGGTGGCTTTAGCGGGAGGCGCTGCCCGCCTGGCGGACCTCATGGTAGACGGGCTCCTGGCTCTGGGTGAAGGAGAAGGAGAAGCTGCCCGCGGGGGCGACGGCCTTCTCGATCTCCAGGGCCTTGAGGTAGTGGCCGTTGGTCTTCTGCCAGTTGAGGTTGAGCCGCATGGCGTACAGGTAGAGGGCGCCCGAGGCGAAGCGCAGGGAGACGAAGTTGCGCAGGGTCCGCGTCAGGCTGTAGAAGGCTGAATGGGCGCGGATCTGGGCCATCTGCAGGTCCCAGGGAGACAGAAGCCGTGGCCGGAACACCACGTGGTGGGTGTCGAAGTTGGCCCACTCGCTGTCCAGCAGCCGCCCCTCGCGCTCGAGCTCGGCGTAGAGGGGGGTGCCTGGGAGGGGGGTGAGGATGAGGAACTGGGCCGAGCAGATCCCCGAGTCCAGGGCGAAGCGGATGGTGGCGTCCACGGTGGACAGGGTGTCGGAGTCGAAGCCGAAGACGAACATCCCGTGGATGTCCAGACCATGCTCCTTGAACCGCTGCACGGAGCGCTTCATCTGGGTCACGGTCTGCTGCTTCTTCATCTCCTTGAGCGCCTCGGGGTTCACGGACTCGAAGCCGATGTAGACGTTGGAGCAGTGGGTCCGCTCCATGAGAGCAAGGAGCTCGGGATCCTCCGTGGCGTCGGTGCGCACCTGGGCGGACCAGGAATGCCAGGGGACGCCGCGCTCCAGGGCCCGGGTGAGCAACTCCCTGGTCCAGCGTTTGTTGGCGGTGAAGTTGTCGTCGTAGAAGAAGAGGTGCACGCCCTTGTCCCGGTACTGCTCGATCTCCCCGAGGATGTCCTCCACGCTGCGCAGCCGCATCCTGCGGCCGAACATGCTCACCACGGAGCAGAAGCTGCAGGCGAAGGGGCAGCCGCGGCTGGCCTGGATGGGGATGATGGGCTCCGTGGAGAAGCTGGTGGTGAGGGACCATCCGTGGATGAGGGAGAAGTCGGGCCAGGGCAGGGCGTCCAGGTCCTCCACGGGGGGCGCCATGGGGTTCTCCAAGATGGCGCCATCGGGCCCATGGTAGGAGAGGCTGGGCACCTGCTCCAGGGGCGTTCCGTCGGTGAAGTGGCCGAGGAAGGCGGGGAAGGCCACCTCCCCCTCGCCACGGATGACGTAGTCGCAGTAGCCCAGGGCCTCCTCACTGAGGAAGGTGACGTGGGGCCCGCCCATGATCACGGGGATGCCCTCGAGCCGAAGGGCGTCGGCGATGGCGTAGGAGCGGCTGGCGGTGGAGGTGAGGGAGGAGATGCCCACCACGTCGGCGGCGAGCACCACACTGTAGTCGACGGGGGCGATGTCCTCCACGAAGACCGTCACCTCCCAGCCGAGGTTGCGGGCGATGGTGCCCAGGAGCACGGCCCCGATCCTCGGCAGCTTCATGCCGGAGTAGATGTGTTTTCCGGGCGCGCCCGGCTCGATCAGGACCAGTTTTTTCGTTGTCGCCGCAAGGTGCCGCATGGGGTGTACCTCCCCGGCATGATGCCGTTTCCGTTATTATAGGTCAGGTATTGTCACGGCCGCATGGTGGGGGGTGACCCGCTCCCCACATGGGGGGGAAAGCGGTTGATGCCATGACGGGAATTCCCGGGGGGCGGGAGGTCGTTTTGGCACCGCCGAGAGGCTGGGTTCCGGGGGAACAGGAGGGAAAAGTGAAAACAAATGTCAAAACATGGGCTTGCAATCGTCCGGATCCGGTCAGGATCGTGACAAATCCCCACGTGGGTGTGGAAAACAGGGGGTGTCGAGGGGAGTGGGTCAGCCCTTGACGCCGCCGGCGGTGAGGCCAGAGACCAGGTACTTCTGGAGCACGTAGAAGAGGGCCATGACGGGGAGGGAGACGATGACGGAGCCCGCGGCGAACTTGCCCCAGGCCGTGGAGTGGGAGCCCACGTAGTGCTGGAGCATGACGGGCAGCGTGTAGGCCGTCTCCTCGTTGAGGAAGGTCTCAGCTAAAATGAACTCGTTCCAGGCGGTCATGAAGGAGAAGAGGGCGGTGACGGCCAGGGCGGGTTTTGACAGGGGGATGACCACTCGCCAGAACATCCCGAAGCGGGTGGCGCCGTCGATCCAGGCGGCCTCCTCGAGCTCCTTGGGGATGGTGTCGAAGTAGCCCTTGAGCATGAAGACGCAGAAGGGGATGGCCGTGGTGGAGTAGACCAGCACCAGGCCGATGATGGAGTTGAGCAGCCCCAGCTTGTCCATGATGACGTACAGCGGGATCATGATGAGCGTCGCCGGGAACATCTGCACAATGAGGAACATGTTCAGCCCGATGCCCCTCCCCGCGAACCGGAACCTGGAGAAGGCGTAGGCCGCCGTGGCCGCCAGGAAGAGCCCGATGATGGTGGTGATCATGGCCACGACCACCGAGTTGAGGAGCTGGCGGAAGAAGAGCTGCCGGCCGGCGCTGTCGCGGGAGCCGATGACGTCTTTGTAGTGCTTGAGGGTCACGGTCTGGGGGATGGGGTTCAGGGACCGCGAGAAGTTGTCCCCGGGGGAGAGGGACTTGCGGATGACCAGCATCACCGGGTAGAGGGTGGCGATGGTGAAGAGGATCAGGAAGACGTGGGTGAGGATAATGCGGGTTCTCGAAGAAGGTTTCATCACATATCCTCCGATGCCTTGCTGAGTTTGTTGGCCGCCCGGCTGTACAGGATCAGCACGATGAAGATGAGGGTCGCGTAGGCCGCGGCGAGGCCGTAGCGCTCCCCGCGCTTGAAGGCCCACTGGTAGGCCTCGGTGATGAGGATGTCGGTCCCGCCACCCGGCTCACCTCCGGAGACCAGGTAGATGACGTTGAACATGTTGAAGGTCCAGATGGACCCGAGGATGATGGAGGGGAAGAGGGCCGGACGCAGGAGCGGCAGGGTGATGTGCTTGAACTGCTGCCACTTGGAGGCGCCGTCCACCTCGGCCGCCTCGTAGAGGGAGCCGGGGATGGACTGCAGGGCCCCCAGGCTCACCACCATCATGAAGGGGAAGCCCAGCCAGGTGTTGGTGATGACGTTGGCCATGAAGGCGGGCCAGAAGCTGGAGAACCAGGAGATGCCGCCGATGCCCAGGTTGTCGAGCAGGATGTTGATGGCACCGTACTGCTGCTGGAACATGCCCTTCCACATGAGAGCGGTGATGTAGTTGGGCATGGCCCACGGGATGATGAGCAGGACGCGGTAGATGCCCTTCATCTTCAGCGCCGGATCCTTGAGCAGCAGCGCGAGGCTGAGGCCGATGGAGACGTGGAGGAAGACGTTGAGGAAGGTCCACATGAGCGTGACGCCCAGGGTGAAGTAGAAGTTCAGAGGGTTGGTGATGGAGGAGCCGCCCCCGGAGAGGATCTCCCAGAAGTTGGAGAGGCCGATGAACTGGAACTGCCCGTTGCAGTGGTTCATGAAGCCGAGACCCAGGCCGATGGCGAAGGGTAAAAGCACCAGCACCAGCATGCCCGCCATGGCGGGGAGGATGTAGGTGTAGGCGATGCGGTTTTGCTTGATGGTGGCGAAGAAGCGGCCCACGTGGCCCGTGGCCCACAGGGCCGCCACGCCCAGGAGGACCAGGGAGAGCGTGAGCCAGGCCAGGGGGAAGTACCCCTTGGTGAGGCCCGTAAAGCCCTGGCCCATGATGGCGAAGTCGCTGCCGAGGGTGGTCATGCGGTAGCCGGCGAAGAGCAGGGCGCCGCCCAGGGCCATGAGGCCGCCGGCGCCCAGGGGAGCCCATCGGGGCGGCAGGACCACGGCCAGCACGATGGCGAGCCCCAGGAGCAGGAAGATGCCCAGCCAGGGGGCCGGGGGCGGGGGGACGTCCACGGGGCGGACGACGATGCCCACGTCACCCGTGGGGAGGGGCAGGGCCAGCACCAGCCTGGGGTTGTTCTTCTCGGTGGTGTCGAACTCCACCACGGGGCCCTGGCGGACCACGGCGCGGGCCGCCAGGTCGTGCAGGTGCTCCATGCCGGGGCCCTGGACCTGTCCCACGAAGCGCCGCTTCAGGTTCTTCAGGTCGAAGCCCTCCATGAACCGAAAGCGCAGGAGCTGGCCCTCGTACTTCTTCATGGTCTGCAGCAGGAAGAACTTCTCGGCCTTGCTGCGCGCGACGGTGTCGGGTTTGAGTCCGGCGCTGGAGTCGGCCACGAGGAGCCGAAGGGAGTGGATGCCCCGCTGGCGCACGGCGCTCTCCTGCACGCGGGTCTGGACCCGAAGGACCGTGAAGAGGCCCACGATCACGAAGACAAAGGCCAGGAGGATGGAGACGGCGGCTGAGGCGCGGTGCCGGGAGAACCAGGAGGATTTCTTCGTGCGTTTCATTATTTCCCCCTCCTCAGGCAGGCACCCAGGTACTTGTCGACCTCCCAGGCCGCATCCTTGAGCGCCTTGGTCGGATCCACGTCGCGCCGCACCACGGCGGCCAGGGCCTTGGTGTAGGGCGGCCAGATGATGCGGGCCTCCTTGGTGGCGGGCATGACCACGGCGTGCTGGGCCACCTGGGAGAAGACGTCATAGAAGTTTGTGCGGTACAGGCAGGTGTTCTCGGCGCCGGGCGCGCGGCATGCGTTGATGAGGTCGGCCCGGACGCTGACGCGGATGGGCATCTGCCCCGCCGTGGCGGCCCTCAGGCGCGAGGACTCCATGCCGGCGAGGAAGCGCACGGCCGAGGCGGCGACCTCCTTGTTGCCCGCGCGGGAGCTCATGTAGACTGCCTCGATGGTGAGGTAGGGGTTTGCCCGGCGTCCCTCCACCGTGGGGAAGGGGGCCACGCCGAAGGGGACCTCCCTGGGGTCGAGGCCGCTCATGAACCAGGGACCGGAGATGACCATGGCGATCTCACCGGAGCGGAACATGTCGGCCATGAGGGGGTAACTCAGTTCGGGGGGGACCACGGCGTCGGAGCCCGTGCCCGCGAGAGATTTGGCCAGGAGGGCGGCCTTGATGCCCGCCTCGGTGACCAGGGCGGGTTCCCCCTGGGGGCCGAGGATCTCGCCGCCGTAGGCGTGGAGCCAGGGGGCGTGGTGGTAGGCGTCGTCGGCCTGGTAGCCGAGCCCGTAACATTTGGAGCTCCGCCAGGGGCATTTCCGGGTGAGGGAGGAAGCCAGGGCCTTGAACTCCTTCATGGTCCAGCGGTTCTCGGCGATGAGCTTGTTGATGCGGGCGCCCACGTCGTCGCCCGAGGGGAGCTTGCGGTAGTAAACCCCCAGGGTCTTGGCGGTGAGGGGCAGCGCGTAGAGGCGCTTGTTGCGGATCAGGGAGTCCACGGTGGTCTTGGGGGAGAAGTCCCCGAGCTCCATGGGCGTGACGTAGTAGTCCACGGGGGCGATGAGCCCCTTGGCGATCCAGTCCTCCAGGCGGTCGTGGCCGAAGATGAAGATGTCGGGGCCCTGGCCGCGGGGGAGGGAGTTGGTGAGCTTGTCGGGCAGGTTGGAGAAGGAGACGAAGAGCATCTCCATGCGGTAGCCCCTGTTGAGTTTGGGGTCGTCGTTGAACTGCGCCACCAGCTTCTTGAGGGCATCGGCTTCGTTGCCGATGTAGGAGTGCCAGATGACCAGCCGCTTGCCGTTGCCCGACACGGCCTCGTGGCGCAGCCAGGTCTGCACGGCGATGAGCCCGACCACGGCGATGATGCCCAGGGCCGGGAGGATCCATCCCTTGAGCTTCTCCATGGTCTATGCCTCCTCTTTCCGCATGCTGGTGCCGTCGTCGGTGGTCTCGAAGAGGTGGATCTTCTCCGCCGGGAAGGTGAGGGGGATGGTGTCGCCCACCTCGACCTCGTGGCTGGGCGCCAGGGAGGCCTGGATGGTGCCCAGGCTCGAGACGCCCGTGATGAGGATCTCGGCCCCCAGGGGCTCCACGACCTCCACGGTGCAGTTGATGGTGCCGGGGTGGTCGGGGTCGCCGCCGTCGGCCAGGTCCTCGGGCCGGATGCCCAGGACCGCCTCCTTGGCCTTGCCGGGATCGAAGTTCCCGGGGATCTCCATGGAGAAGCCCTCGCCCTTCATGACGCCGTCCTTGAGGGTCACGTCGAAGAAGTTCATGGTGGGGGAGCCGATGAAGCCCGCCACGAACTTGTTGGCCGGCTTGTGGTAGAGCACCAGGGGGCGCCCCATCTGCCGGATGCGGCCGCGCTCGAGGACCACGATGTTGTCGGCCAGGGTCATGGCCTCGACCTGGTCGTGGGTGACGTAGACGATGGTGGTCTTGAGGCGCTGGTGGAGCTTGGCGATCTCGCGGCGCATCTCGCCGCGGAGCTTGGCGTCGAGGTTGGAGAGGGGCTCGTCGAAGAGGAAGACCTCTGGGCGGCGCACGATGGCGCGGCCCATGGCCACGCGCTGCCGCTGGCCGCCGGAGAGGGCCTTGGGCTTGCGCTCGAGGTACTCGTCGAGGCCCAATAGGCCCGAGGCCTCCTGCACGCGCGCGTCGATCTCTTTCTGCGCGGTCTTGCGCAGCTTGAGCCCGAAGGCCATGTTCTCACGGACCGTCATGTGGGGGTAGAGCGCGTAGCTCTGGAAGACCATGGCGATGTTGCGGTCCCGGGGGAGGACGTCGTTGACCCGCCGGTCCCCGATGTAGAGGTCTCCGCTGGTGACCTCCTCGAGACCGGCGATCATGCGCAGTGTTGTGGATTTGCCGCAGCCCGAGGGGCCGACGAGGACGGTGAACTTCCCGTCGGGAATGGTCAGGTCCATCTCCGGGACGATGACGATTTCTCCGTATGCTTTCACGACTTTCTTGAACTCGACGGATGCCATGGCGTGCTCCAGGTTGTGCGTTGAACGGCCCGTTGCTTCGGCGGTTACCGACGGGCCAGGCCCGAATTGTATAGTTTGTGGCCCGTTCAGTCCATGAATTTATGGACCTATGGAAATTTTCCAGGGAATTTATGGGGAATGGAGAGGGGGGAGGGGCTCTAT
>QKIM01000438.1 GCA_003249585.1 Deltaproteobacteria bacterium | reverse complement strand
CTCAAGTTTGACCTTGAGATCCTCGGCGGTCTTCACGATTTTGGCGCGCTGAACGGAGATCACCTTGCGGTTGTGCTCGAGCTGGGCCTTGTTCTTCTTGGTGGCGCGGATGGCGAGTCCCTTGGGGAGCAGGTAGTTGCGGCCGTAGCCGGCTTTCACTTTGACGACTTCCCCGGATTTACCGAGATGCTGCACGTCGTCTCTGAGGATAATTTCCATGAATGCCATGGGGAGGCTCCTTTCTCTCAGTCGATAACCGTGAAGGGCATGAGGGCGACCATTCTGGCACGTTTGATGGCCAGAGTGAGCGAGCGCTGGTGCTTGGCACAGTTCCCGCTGATGCGGCTGGGAACGATCTTGCCCCTGTCGGTGGTAAATCCCTTGAGGATGCTGGGGTTTTTGTAATCGATAACGATGTTCTTGTCAGCGCAGAACATGCAGACTTTTTTGCGGCCGTAACGACGTTTTCTATCTCTCATGACTTACTCCTTGTCCTCGTCCTCTTCGAAGTCCGCTTCTTCTTCGTCCTCGAAGTCGTTGTCATCATCGCTGTTCTTCTCGGAGTTCTCATCGGTCTCTTCATTGTAGACCGCGGTGTGGATCTCGGAGATGGCGTCGAGCATGGCCTCGTCCACCTGGTCGGGGCGGGCGGTGGGGTCCACGTTCTCGTCGACGAGGATGGTCTGGTAGCGGACGACCTTCTCGATCATCCGGAGGAGACGCTCCACCTCGGGAATGAGCTCATAGTAGCCCAGGAGGCGGAAGTACAGGTAGATGCCTTTTTTCGACTTGGCGATCTCGTAGGCCAGGTTCCGGCGGCCCCAGTTCTCGATGTTGAGGACCTTGCCAGAGTTTTTGTCGACCATCTCGAGGAGACGCTTGGTGAGGACCTGGATGTTCTCCTTGGTGCTGTCGGGTTTGAGGATGACGATGAGTTCGTATTCGCGCTCGCTTCCGATCTCATCCTGGTAGGATCTGGATAAAGTCATGTGTTTCTCCCTTCGGATCAGGCCTCGAGGCCTGAGCCCCTAAAGTGGGTCGGAGCAGGAAGACCGTGGCCCGGATGGGGGCAGGACCTTCACCGGAACAGCCCGGTGAGGACCGTGTCAAGTCACGGCTCTCAAGCGGGAAGAACATAGTTGAACCCTCCTGGGCGATCAAGATCTTTTTTGACATTTTATGAAAATCCTGTATCAAGCTGATAGCATGTGGCTCCCTCCCCGAGTGCGGAGCCCGCCCGCGGCGGCCTCGTGGCCGCCTGGTCCAATACTCTCGAACTGGAGTGAATGGTTATGGATTTCAATCACAAGGAAATCGAAGCGAAGTGGCAGCAGCGCTGGAAAGACGCCGGCGTGTTCAAAGCCAAGGCCGAGGCCGACAAGAAAAAATATTATGTCCTCGAGATGTTCCCCTATCCCTCGGGGAAGCTCCACATGGGGCACGTGCGCAACTACTCCATCGGCGATGTGGTCGCCCGTACCCGCCGCGCCATGGGATATAATGTTCTGTACCCCATGGGCTGGGACGCCTTCGGCCTCCCCGCCGAGAACGCCGCCATCAAGGCCAACGTCCATCCCGCCGACTGGACCTACAAGAACATCAAACAGATGCGTGAGCAGCTCCAGGCCCTCGGGTACTCCTACGACTGGGATCGCGAGCTGGCCACCTGCCATCCCGGCTACTTCAGGTGGGAGCAGAAGCTCTTCACCCAGATGGCGGACCGGGGTCTCGCTTACCGCAAGTCCTCCTTCGTGAACTGGTGCGCGGACTGTGCCACGGTGCTCGCCAACGAGCAGGTTGAGGACGGGCGCTGCTGGCGCTGCTCCTCCGAGGTGGAGCAGAAGGAGCTCGTGCAGTGGTTCTTCAAGATCACCGACTACACCGAGGAGCTCCTGGCGGATATCGAGAAGCTCCACGGCGGCTGGCCCGAGAAGGTGCTCACCATGCAGCGCAACTGGATCGGCCGGTCCGAGGGCGCCCTGGTGCGCTTCCCGCTGGATCGCCCCGAGGGCGACACCACCCACATCGAGATCTTCACCACCCGCCCCGACACCCTGTGGGGGGTGACCTTCATGTCCCTGGCCGCCGAGCACCCCCTGGCGCTGCAGCTGGCCGCGGGCACCGGGCGTGAGGAGGAGGTCGCCGCCTTCGTCAAGAAGGTGCGCAACGAGGACAAGATCAACCGCACCTCCGACGACTACGAGAAGGAGGGTGTCTTCACGGGCCGGTACGTGACCAACCCGGTCACCGGGAAGAAGGCCCCGGTGTACATCGCCAACTTCGTGCTCATGGACTACGGCACGGGCGCTGTCATGGCCGTCCCCGCCCATGATCAGCGCGACTTCTACTTCGCCCAGAAGTACGGCATCCCCATGGAGGTCGTGATCAAGGGCGAGAGCACCCCCGACGACGCCAGCCTCCTCACCGAGGCCTACGTGGACGCCGGCACCATGGTCAACTCCGGCCCCTTCACGGGCGTGCCCAACGAAGAGGGTAAGTCCAGGGTGATCGGCTATCTCAAGGAGATGGGCTACGGCGACTCCACCATCAACTACCGCCTGCGCGACTGGGGCATCAGCCGCCAGCGCTACTGGGGCGCCCCCATCCCCATGATCCACTGTGAGAAGTGCGGCATCGTGAAGGTCCCCGAGGAGCAGCTCCCCGTGACCCTCCCCGACGACATCAACTGGGCGGACCACACCTCGGGATCTCCCCTGGCGGCCCACCCCACCTGGAAGCACGTGGCGTGCCCCGTGTGCGGCGAGCCGGCCCTGCGCGATACCGACACCATGGACACCTTCATGGAGTCCTCCTGGTATTTCCTGCGCTACACCTCTCCCCGTCACGAGACGGGGATCTTCGACAAGGAGGCGGCCAACTACTGGATGGGCGTGGATCAGTACATCGGCGGTGTGGAGCACGCGGTCATGCATCTTTTATATGCCCGCTTCTTCACCAAGGTGCTGCGCGACCTCGGGCACGTGGACCTCGACGAGCCCTTCAACCGCCTGCTCACCCAGGGCATGGTCACCATGGAGGCCCAGAAGTGTCCGACCCACGGCTGGCTCTTCCCCGAGGAGGTCACCAAGGATCACGCCTGCACCCAGTGCGGCGCCCCCGTGGAGCGCGGCCGCGTGGAGAAGATGTCCAAGTCCAAGAAGAACGTCGTGGACCCCATGAAGTACATCGACACCTTCGGGGCCGACACCGTGCGCTTCTTCATGCTCTCGGACTCCCCCCCGGAGCGCGACCTGGAGTGGTCCGACGCCGGCGTCGAGGGGACCAGCAAGTTCATCAACAAGGTGTGGCGCATCGCCACGGCCTTCCTCGAGGCGGCCCCAGAGTGCGGCGAGCTCGGTACCAGCGAGATCCGCAAGGTGGCACATCGGGCCGTCAAGAAGGTCACCGAGGACATCGAGCGCTTCCACTTCAACACCGCCATAGCCGAGATCCGGGTGCTCTTCAACGAGCTGGGCACGGTGAAGCCCGCCTCGCCCTCCGAGTGGGCCGACTACCGCGAGGCCCTCGCCATGGGCATCCGCCTCATCGCCCCCTTCGCCTCCCACATGGCCGAGGAGCTGTGGGAGCGCTTGGGTCATTCCGAGCTGCTCACCAACTTCTCCTGGCCGATTCACGACGAGGAGCTGCTGAAGGAAGCCGAGTTCCTCCTGGTCGTCCAGGTCAACGGCAAGGTGCGCGACCGCATCAACGTGCCCGCCGACGCCGCCGAGGACCAGGTGAAGGAGCTCGTGCTCGCCTCTCCCAAGATCCAGGAGCTCATCGCCGGCAAGACCCTGCGCAAGTTCATCTACATCCCCAAAAGGCTCGCCAACGTGGTGGCCAACTGAGAGTTTTTCCATGAGTGATTTCAAAAGCTGGCCTTTCCAGGAGGCCGCCTCCCTGATCAAGTCCCACGGCCCCTTCGAGGGCACGAACCCCGTCCGCTTCGAGACTGGCTTCGGCCCCTCGGGCCTCCCCCACATCGGCACCTTCGCCGAGGTGGCCCGCACCACCTGGGTGCGCAAGGCCTTCGAGGAGCTCACGGGGCTCCCCACGGAGCTCATCGCCTTCTCCGACGACATGGACGGCCTGCGTAAGGTCCCCCTGAACCTCCCCAACAAGGAGCTGCTCACCGCCAATCTGGGCAAGCCCCTCTCCTCCATCCCCGACCCCTTCGGGGAGGCCGAGTCCTTCTCCGCCTACATGAACGGAAAGCTCCAGGAGTTCCTGGACACCTTCGGGTTCGAGTACCGGTTCCAGTCCTCGGCCCAGGCCTACAAGCGCGGCGACTTCGACGAGGGGCTCCGCCTCATCCTCGAAAAACACGAGGAGATCCGCAACCTCATCGTCCCCACGCTCCGTGAGGAGAACCGCGCCGAGTGGTCCCCCGTGATGCCCGTCTGTCCCAGATGCGGCAAGGTCTACTCCACCCGCGTGGTGAAGGTGCACCCCGAGACGGGCACGCTGGACATCGCCTGCGACCGCAGCTTCGGTACGGGTGAGGGCTGCGGCTACACCGGGGAGATCCCCGTGACGGGGGGCAACGCCAAGGTGGGCTGGAAGGTGGACTGGGCCCTGCGCTGGTTCTCCTACGGTATCGGCTACGAGATGTACGGCAAGGACCTCATCGAGTCCGCCCGCCTCAGCGCCAAGATCTGCCGCCTGCTCGGCAGAAAGGCCCCCGCGGGCCTCTTCTACGAGATGTTCCTCGACGAGAACGGCGAGAAGATCTCCAAGTCCGTGGGCAAGGGCCTCACCGTGGACTCCTGGCTCTCCTACGCCCCCATCGAGTCCCTGCTCTACTACATCTTCCAGAACCCCAAGAAGGCCAAGCGTCTCTTCTTCGACATGATCCCCAAGGTGGTCGACGACTACCTGGGCGAGCTCAAGACCTTCGGCGAGGCGGCCCCCGAGGCCCGGCCCGACATGGCCGTGTGGCACATCTACGGCGGGACCCCCCCGAGCTACGAGAGCTCCATCTCCTTCTCCGTGGTCAACAACCTGGTGAGTGCCGTGGGCGCCGATGACCCCGAGCTTTTGCACAAATACCTCGACAAGTACGACGACAAGGCCGCCGACTACCGCGACACGGTCAACGATCTGGTGGACAAGAGCCTGGTCTACTATCGGGACTTCATCCTCCCCGAAAAGAAATTCATCACCCCCGAGGGGCAGCTGCGCACCATGCTCGAGGAGATTCTTGAGCGGCTCATGGCGCTGCCTCCCGACGCTCCGGTCGACGGCCTGCAGGCCATCCCCTTCGACGTGGCCAAGGCCCACGACGTGAAGCCACAGGAGCTCTTTTCAGGTATCTACCAGAGCCTCCTCGGCCAGGAGCGCGGACCAAGGTTCGGTTCCTTCGTGAAGCTCATCGGCCTTGAGAAGCTCAAGGAGATGCTCGCCAAGGCCCTCAGTACGGAGTCCATGTGACCGAAAAGAAAACCGATACCCCGAAAATCACCCTCAAGACCATCAAGGGCAAGCGCTACCTGCGAGACACCGTGCGCATGCCGGTGCTCCTGGGTGGACATCTGGAGCGCATGGGCCTGTGGCTCACCCGGAGCGCTTCCATGGACCACTCTTTCGCCCCCATGCTCCACCCCACGAAGGACCCGGAGCCCCGTCGCAAGCGAACCCGGAAGACCACGCCCAGGGTACCGAAACAGACCAGCCCCTCACGTCCTTCCGACGCTTCCCGTCCTTCCCGCGAAGGCGGAAATCCCTCATTCTCCGACGCCACCCATCCATCCGACGCCCCCCGTCCTTCCGACGCCCCCCGTCCTTCCCGCGAAGGCGGGAATCCATCTTCTTCCACCACCAAAGAGGACAAATAGCACCATGTGGGGCATCGCCGGCTTCTCCATCTCGCTTCTCGGCTTTGCCCTCTTCTTCATTCCCCTGCCGCTGCCCCTCTTCGTGGCCCCCGCCGTCTCTCTGTCGGGCATGGCCCTGGCCCTCTCCCAGAAGGCCCCCACGGATGCCGAGAAGAAGCTCAACCGACTCTCCACCATCCTCGCGTCGGCCACCGCCTGCATCACCCTTGTGTACTACCTCACCCTCTCCTTCGGCCTCAGCGCTCTGTAGGGGTTGAAGACGGCCACTGCGGCGCCGCGGCTATTGACAAATCGGGTTTCACCGAGGAGGGGTGTTGCGAGTTTGCGAGCAACCCTTGCAATGCGATGGCCTTCCTCTGTCTCCCGACGGGGGTCGGCCATCTGCCGCGCGATATCGGTGTGGTCTCAGGGCTCCAGGGATTTGCACTTCTCTTCCCCTTCGGCGCTCTGTGTCAGGGGGATTTTGGCGAGGGTCGGGTTTTTGCGGAGCGTGTCCAGGTCCGCTTTGCTGCTGACCATGGTCAGTTTGGTACCCTTGAGGTCGAGCCTGTAGAAGAGGGCCTTGGTGGAGCAGGTGACCGGATTTGGCTCGGCATCCGGGTCGTTCTCCATGTGGGTGTTGTTGGGGTGCCGGACGTCGTACTTCGTGACCACCAGGACCGGGGTCTTCACCGCGCCTGTCAGGAGGAAGTACCACCTGGCCCTGGCCGCGTGGCTGTCCACGTCCCCCGGGGTGTGGGTGTCGGAGACGAGGGTGATGCTGTCCACCTCGGTGACCTTTCCGTTCATGAGCGAGAGGATATTGACGCCCCGCTCTATCTCCTCGGGGCTGTCGTCATCGTTTTTCTTGCACTGCGCCATGGCCCCGTTGGCATTGTCGTACTCGATGGAGATGATGTCGATCCCCCATTTGCCCGGCACGACCTCCACCAGGAGCTTTTTATAGGTGGCACTTGAGGGCATGAAGTTTCTCCCCACGAGCACCTCTTTTCCGTCTTTATTGGCGATGGTGACGGTACAGAAGTTGGGTGGGAAGGGCTCTTCCTCTTCCTTGGCGTCCTTGTCCGAATCTCCCTCGGGCTCGTCTTTTACCTTATCGCTGTCGGGTTTCTCGCACGGCTTGAAGCTGTCGGGCCACACGTGGAAGATGACCCCCTGCAGTTTGCCCTTTGGGGATTTGAGCTTATGGACGAAGACCTCCCCCTTCTGGAGGCAGCCGTCCCCCATCTTGAGCCCTGATTTCGCGAAGAGCTTCTTGCCATCGAAGTCCTTCTCCATCTCCTCGCCCGTCTCGATGAGCTTCTCGAGCCGGGCTCGGGCGTCGTAGTCCGGCGCTCCCGTTTGAGGGGGTTTGGGGTCGGCTTTTTTCTTCCCACTTGCTGCAGGTGGGTCTTTTTTTGCGGGAGTGGTGCCCGCCTTCTTCCCACAGGAGGAGAGGGCCAGAAGGAAACTCAGGAGGAGAAGGGATTTTTGCATGGTGCACCTCGAGATTGCTCGTGTTTTTCGACAACTATACTCCAGTGCATATTCAAATGCAACCAGGCACACTGACCTTCACCCAGTTTAGTGGACAGGTAGTTTATGCTGCCACATCAGCCTCATGAACGGAACAGTTTTCGTACTGCTCCGGGTGTAACATTCCGTTTTTAGAGTGTTTTCGCTTCCTATTGTAGAACACTTCAAGGTACTCGAAGATTGCCATTCTGGTCGCCTGCTGGTTTTTCCATATCCACTGACCAAGTAACTCCCTTTTGATTGTTGAGAAAAAACTCTCGGTCACTGCATTGTCTCAACAATTCCCTTTTCGACTCATGCTCGATAGCATGCCGTATTTCGTCAGCAATTTTCTGAAGTCGTGGCATGCATATTGGCTGCCCCGATCACTGTGGAAAATAAGGCCAGGT
>QKIM01000231.1 GCA_003249585.1 Deltaproteobacteria bacterium | reverse complement strand
CCCAGGCACCGTTGACGCACTGCTCGATGCCGCCGCCACAGGCGCTGGAACAGGAGCGGAAGAGCCCCTCGTCGATCTGGCCGTCGCAGTTGTTGTCGATGCCGTCGCAGATCTCAGCCGTGATCTCGAGGGCGATGGCGTCGAGCACCGCCTCGAGGGAGGGGCCGTCATCGGTCTGGAAGTAGCACCGGTTGGCGTCGGTGATGGTGGAGGCCGTGGGATCGCACCCGGTGTGGGTCATGTTGCCCTCGGCGGCCATGCGGTGCAGAGCGACGTCGTCGACGGAGTCGTAGAAGCCGATGACGGCGGTTTGGATGCCCAGACCATACAGGGTGGCCACGGAGTTCACGCCGAGGAAGCGCGTGGTGGCGTCGTAGGGATCACACCACTGCCAGCCGTCGGTGATGAGAATCACGAAATTCTCCGAGGCGGGGTCCAGGAGGGGCTGGTAGCCGGCAGCCACGTCGAGGCTCTGGTACATGGGGGTATAGTTGCCCGCAGAGGGGGGGGGATCGATCATGGCCGTGATGATGTTGGAGGCGTTGCCCGCGCCGACATCCACTTCGACGGCGCCGTCGGTACAGTGGTTCGTCCCCGGGTAGATCATGAGGCCGAAGTCGATGAGGCCGTCATAGGTGTTGACTACGGTGGAGATGGCGTCTGTCGCCCAGTACCAGAGGCTGTGGCCATCGAGCGTGCGGGTCATGGAGCTCGACTTGTCGAGCACGACCAGGACCTTCGGGACGGTGCAGGTACCCTGGGCCATGGCCCGGGCCGGGAGCACGGTGACGAGAGCGAGAAGGACAACAGTGAATAGTTTCTTCATGGCATACTCCTAATGATGACGTTTCCCTGTGGAAGACCGTCTTGCCCTGCAGTGAGCCGAAATAGCGTACCGTTGTGCAGGGGCAGGGTTGTCTAGCAGGGTTTCAATCGCCGATCAACGTTTTTATTATAGAGCCTTCGGGCGAATTCGCCAAGGAAATATTCATTGACAGGGGACCGGGGGGAAACTATACATTTTCGATCGGTTTTTTGTCGCGATCTCCGGCAAACGGGACTGAATGTTGCAGTCTCCTTCTGAGCTTGCTAAGATGCCGAAATCCGTCGACAGAAGTGTCGTCTCCGCTCCCCGCGGTGTGCAGACGTCCCGGGAGGCCGGTGGCAGAAAATGAACAATGAATCCCAGGTATTGACCAAGGCACCCAAAGAACATGTCTCGAGCACGGGGTGGAAGGCCTCCATCGGGCTGGGCGGGTCTCTCGCCATCGTAGTGGGGAGCATTCTCGGGATCGGCATCTTCCTCTCTCCCAACATCGTGGCCCAGCATGTCCCCAGCGCAGGGTGGTTCGTGGCCGTATGGGTCATCGGCGGGCTCATGGCCCTCTCCGGAGCCTTCACCTACGGCGAGCTCGGATCCCGTTATCCCCTGGCCGGCGGTGACTATGTCTTCCTCCGCGCGGCCTACGGCAAACCCATCGCCTTCCTCTCCGGATGGGTGGCGCTGGCGGCCACCTTCTCCGGCTCCATCGCCGCCACGGCCGTCGGCCTCGCCCAATATTATATCGCTCCCCATCTGCCCGCATGGTTCTCGGATCCTTTTCTCACCTTTGGCATCATCAAGATATCCTGCATGACCCTCACGGGGATCCTGCTCATCTGGCTCTTCACTCTCATCAACATCGTGGGGATCTCCTTCTCCACGTTTGTGCAGAGCCTCGTGTCCTTTACGCCCCTGGCCATCCTGGCCCTGGCGGCCATCTGGTCCCTCGCCGGCGACATCTCGCCTGTGCACGTAGGCGGGGCGGTGTCCCAGACCCAGTCCACACAGGGCGGAGGGCTCTCCTCCATCTCCATCGGGCATCTGGGGCTCGCCATCCTCCCCGTCTTCTTCGCCTACTCCGGATGGAACGCCGCGGCCTATATCGGCTCCGAGATCAAGGACGCAGAGCGCAACCTGCCCCTCTCCCTGGTGCTGGGCATCGGGATCATCATCTTTCTGTACATCCTCCTCAACGCGCTCTTCCTCAAGGGCGAGACCATCGCTTCGCTGAGGGCGGTGCCCAACGTCATGGAATCGGCGGCGCTCAAGTCCTTCGGGGCCATCGGCGTCCCCATCTTCATCACCCTCACGGGCGTCGCCATCCTCGGGTCACTCAACTCCATGACCATGACGGGGCCACGGGTCTACCACACCATGGCCCATGACGGCATGCTGTTCAAACGCGTGGGGAAACTGAGCAAGACCTACGGGACCCCTGTCAACGGCCTCGTCTTCCAGGGATTCTGGGCCTCCCTCTTCGTGATCCTCGGCGGCTTCGAGGACATCCTCAACTATACCACCCTCATGATCATGCTGTTCTCCGGTGTCACCGTCATCGGGCTCTTTGTGCTGCGGCGGCGGTATCCGAAGGTGAACCCCAAGTTCAAGGTGCCCCTGTACCCCATTGTGCCCCTGTTCTACATCATTTCGGCTTTCTTTCTCGTCATTCTGCTGGCCGTCATGGATCCCAAGCAGATCATCGGGGCCGTCCTCATAACCGGGCTTGGGCTGATTCTGTACTACACGATATTCCTGAGAAACATCAAGAACGGGAAGACCTGTCTCAAGAAGGCGGGGAAGCTCTCCAGCGAAATTGAGTTCCATTCCAACAAACAACACCAGTAAAGAGGAATCGATGACCACGAACCCGCACCTCGCAAAGGTACTCACCCTGGCCGCCGCCGTGCTGCTCTTCAGTTGCACGAAGAAAGAGACCAGCAACATCTCCACCACCGATGGCAGCATGAATGCCAAGCCCGGCGACACCATGGCGCCCCCCGAGAAGGCTCCCCCCGCCATGGCTCCCGTCATGGCCGCCGAGAAGCCTGCGCCCAAGGTCGTGGAGAAGCCCGCGCCCAAAGTCGTGGAGAAACCCACGCCCAAGGTCGTGGAGAAGCCCAAGGTCTCCATCTGGGATCAGCCCGTGGCCAAGCTCCCCAAGGAGATGCAGGACATCTTCGACACCCTCAAGGGGCGCCCCTTCTCCAAGAAGTTCCGCCGCGTCGACAACGAGCACTACTACAAGGGCAACGAGACCCGTTACGACCTGTGGTACAAGTATATCAAGGACAAGGGCGGCGCCTATGTGGGCGTGGGCCCCGACCAGAACTACTCCTTCATCGGGGTGTCGAAGCCCAAACTCGTCGTGCTCATGGACTACGACATCCAGGTCCTGGCCACCCACAAGATGTACATGCTCCTGACCAAGAAGGCCAAGACCCCGGCTGATGTCTACAAGTGGCTCGGGCGCAAGTACCGCAAGCAGGTCGCCAAGTGGGCCGACGAAGAGTACGACAAGTTCTGGTCCCGCTGGGTCAAGAGCATCCACTCCGGCGCCGGGGAGTTCGTCCGCAAGCACCACAAGGAACGCCTGTACCGTGCCAAGAAGAAGGGCTACCACTACTGGCTCTCTGACCAGAAGATCTTCGACGCGTGGAAACAGCTCGTCGAGGCGGACCGCATCAAGACCGTCCTGGGTGACCTGCGCGAAGGGCAGACCATGACCGAGATCGCCGGTGTCCTCAAGAAGATGAACATCACCGTAGGCGTCCAGTACTTCTCCAACGCCGAGGAGTTCTGGTTCTACCCAGACCCCTTCCGCAAGTCCATCCTCGCCATGCCCTACACCAAGGACACCATCATCATCCGGTCCATCGTCCTCGGGCGCAAGTGGGCCATTGGCTTCAAGTTCCACTACTGCATCCAGTCGGGCCTCGACTTCTGGGAGTGGATGCGCTTCCCCGGGAAGATCAGTTCCAACTCCATCGCCAAGCTCCATCGTATCCCCCTGGAGGGCACCAAGTACCTCTCTCGTCTCCCCGGGCTGCCCGCGGATGCCAAGTCGGATCCCAAGACCTACCTGGACAAGAAGGTCAAGAAGGTGAACCGCACGCTCAAGCGCAATCGCCAGCTCAAGAAGAAGAACAAGAAGTAATCGAGCTGTACGGCCCCCTCTTGCCCCGCAGCGGACGTTCGTCCGTCCCCTTCCTCCCCCTGCTCCATAACACCGTCATGAATCCGGCAGGCAGCCGCGTGGCCCTCCCGTGGTGTCGCACTGCCATGCGAGGCCGTCATCACCGCAGCACGAGGGGACTGGAGCGATGCGCTGGGTTGCGATCATGCCTGCGGGCGGGCGTATTCCCCTTTGGCTGGGGGGAGAGGTGGCAGCTCAGTCGGCCTGGGGGGTCTCGGGGATGGTCGCGGGTGGGGTGTAGCCCGGGACGGGCTTGGCTTTTTTGGAGTTGTGCGAGTAGCGTTTCTCCAGGATGGCCGGCCGCGGAGGCAGCTTGTGGGGCAGGATCTTTTTGTGATAGTAGGTCGAGAGGGGGCGGCTCAGGGGTCTCCCCGCGTATCGGCGGCGGTACCACACTTCTCCCATGAACGCGCCGGAGACGTGAAAGTGGTCCCGATGTGCGTGGTCGTAATCCGGCGTGAGGATGCGCCGGAAGATGGGGTAGGTCTCGAACTCGCAGATCATCTCCCGCATGGTCCGGGGGACCCCCGGGGGGAGAGGTCCCACGCAGTCTTTTGCGGTGCCGGCGATGCGCATCCAGTCTCGCTCGACTACGGCCACGATGCCGCTGGGGCCGCGCAGGGCCTTGATGTCGATGGCCATGCCCGAGGCGTGGCGTGAGAGCCGGCGGGTGCCCGCGACCCGGGTGTACCGGTAGGTTGAGGTGTACAGGATCTCGTCGAAGCCGTACTTCATGAAGATGGGGGCGGCGAAGTAGAGCGCGACCACCATGGGACAGTCGAAGACCAGGGCCGGTTTGATGCCCCAGGCCCAGCGGTAGTAGATGCCGCCGATCATTTTTTGGGGAAGGCTCACGGGGGTCTTCATGCCCCGCTTGAAGGGTCCGGGCCGAAAGGGGATGCCCAGCTGTCTGAGGACCGCGTGGCACCGCGGGCCGTCCACGGTCTTTGTGACGTGGAATTTGCCCTTGCTCATGCCGCCCCAGCCCAGCTTCTTCATATCCTCGTAGATCTTCCCCTGGGGGAGGGCGCCCTTGAGCGAGGCGAAATACTTCTTCCGTGCCCTCTGGACCAGGACCTGCTTCTTCTGTTCCTTCTCGGAGCTGCCCGTCCAGGCGGGCTCGAGGCGTCCGGCGCGGTGCCCGACCCTGGCACCTCTGGTGCCCATCCAGCCCTTGCGCCACTTCTCGGTGTGGCTCTCGGGGAGCTGGGTGGGGAGGATGGAATACAAGGTGAAAATGAGCGCAAGCATGGAGTCTCGTCTTGCCCTGTGCGACGGGGCGTGTCAAGGCCACTATAGTTGAGGCCCCCCTGAAAATCAAATATCCCGGAAGGGTGAGGTCACTTGGAGTGGGAGACCTCCACCCGCGTGCGGAGCCCGCCGCGGATGTTGAAATCTCCGGTGACCGTGATGGAGAGGGGATCGAGGGCCTTGACGAGATCATCCATGATCCGGTTGGTGACGTCCTCGTGGAAGGCTCCCTCGTTGCGGTAGCTCCACAGATAGAGCTTGAGGGACTTGAGCTCCACACAGAGGGTGTCAGGCACGTATTCCAGGGTGATAGTAGCAAAATCCGGCTGCCCGGTCACGGGGCACAGGGCCGTGAACTCGTCGGTGTCGATGGTGATGGTGTACCGGCGACCGGGGCGGGGGTTGGGGAAGGTGACAAACTCTTTCGAAGGTTGAGTGCTCATATCGTTTCTTTTTTGAAAGGGAAGAGGGGGAGGATGACCTCCCCCGGGAGAATCGGAAGCGTGCTACCAGGAGAAGGAGGCCAGGGTGTCATCTGGAGCATAGTCGGCATAGGTGGATGCGAGGGCATCGTCCACCGCCGCGGACATCTGGACCGTGTTGCCGGTGGTGGCGATGTCGGGGATGTCAGCGATAGCGATCTCGTAATCCACGGTGCTGGTGCTGCCTACGGTGGGGGTGACCGCAAAGGATGCGGGGTTGGTGAGCGCGGAGGCCCAGCCGTTGGAAGAGCTCCAGATGGCGATGGCGTTGTTCTCGAGGGTCAGGGTGATGTAATTGGTGCCGTCGCTGAGATAGAGGTCATGCAGGCCATTCACGGTGCAGGCGCTGTGGAAGGTCGTGCGGATGTAGAGGGTGTCGCCGGCGACGTACGCCAGGACGTCTTTCAGGTCGCAGTCGTAGGAGCCATCGGTGTCGCCCTGGGCATCCTCAGCATCGAGAACGCTCATGTAGGTGACGGGGCCAAGGGTGACGGTCTTGGTGGTGGTCCAGGAGTCGCCGTTGTCGTCGGTGAAGGTTACGGCCAGGACAACGGTCTCTCCGTTGGCGGCGCCGGCGGGGACGGAGAAGGTCCAGGGGTCGCAGGCAGCGGTGGCCGAGGGGGCCAGCGCAGCAGCGGAGCAGAGGGTGTTGGGGGGGACGGAGAAGGTGACGCCGGCGACCGTGGAAGAAGGATCCACGGCGACGTCGACGGTGACGTTGGTGCCGGAGTCGGCGCCGCCGTTGTTGACCGCGCTGAAGGTGAAGGTGAAGTCCTCGCCGGGATCGACGTCGCCGTCGGAGCCGGAGTCGGAGATGGAGTCGGCGGTGTAGCCCAGCTGGGCATAGGGAACCTGTACGGCCACGGGGATGCTCCAGCTGTCGCCGGCGTCATCGACCAGGTCGAGGGTGAGGTTCACAGGCAGGTTGCTGTTGTGGCCGGCGTCGACGGTGAAGGTGAGGGCCGCGGTGTCGGAGGCGGTGCCGCCGGAGGCGGAGATGTCGCCGAAGGTGGCGGAGGTGCCGGTCACGGTGACGTCGGTGTCGGTGCTGGAGAGGGTGCCGACCACGTTGATGGCGTCCATGCCGCCCACGTTGGTGAGGGTGACCTCGAGGGTCACGTCGTCGCCGGGGCCGACAACGACGGGGTTTGTGACGATATCAGCGGAGATGTCGGCCGGGCCGTAGTCAACGCCGAGGGTATAGCCGTTGTGGCCTTCGCCGTAAATTTCCACGCGGATGTAGTAGGTCTCGCCGGCGTCGACGCCGAGGACCACGTTCTCGGTGTCTGAGGTGCCGAGGGACCCGTCGATGTCGTCGAAGTTGGAGTCGGCGACATAGAGGTCGAGGTCACCGTCGGCGTGGGTGAAGGAGAGGGTGATGGAGAGCGAGGTGCTCTCGGTGGGGTTGATCTCGAACCAGTCCTCGTAGGCGGGGCCGCAGATGTGGCCGTCGAGAGAGGTGGGGAGGGAGGTGATGTCCATCTCGTAGGCGGTAGCGCCCGTGGCGTTGTCGTAGGTGTCTTCGGGGCAGCCGCAGGCCACGTCGGCTGCGCAGTCGGAGTCAGCACAGTCGATGTCACCGTCGAGGTCGTCGTCGACGCCGTTTCCGCAGTCCTCGGGCATGACTTCACAGAATCCGGTCGCGGTATCGCAGATGCCGGTCTCGACACAGTCGGAGGAGCCGGTGCAGGAGGCAAAGCAGCCGCCAGTGCCGTCGCCGAGATCAAAGCACTCGTAGCCGGTACGGCAGTCTGTGCCGCCGACGGTGCAGGTCTCAAGGCAGCGGCCGATGCCATAGCCACCGGAGACATCGACGCAGCTGGAGTTGGCGTCGGCGCAGGTGCCGCTGTCGGAGCAGTCCTCGGAGCAGTAGCCGGCGGGCATGCCGTCGCTCACTTCACCCATGCACAGACCCTGAACGCAGTCAGTATCCACAGTGCAGGGGTCGCCAACAGCGCCGTCATTGTTCGTGTTGTTGGTGTTATTGGTGGTGGTGGTGTTGTTGGTGTTGTTGATATTGTTGGTGGTGGTGGTGTTGTTGGTGTTGTTGGTATTATTGGTGTTGTTGGAGTCGTCATCGTCGTCGCAGCCGAAGGCGAAGAGCCCCAAGGAGAG
>QKIM01000510.1 GCA_003249585.1 Deltaproteobacteria bacterium | reverse complement strand
GTAGCGCATGCCGTCGATGAGGCCCGCCTTGATGGCCTCCACGGGGTTGATGGAGCCCTTGAGGAAGAGGTCCACGATCTTCTTGTGGGTCATGCCCTTGCGCTTGAGGAGCATGATGCGGTAGCGGCGCTCCACCTGGGCCAGGACCGAGGTCATGACCTTCATGTCCTCCTTGGAGGGGCTGCGGTTCATGAAGGCCTCGGGGGCCGACTTGTAATCGGAGAAGCGCGCGAACTGCGCCTTGACGCCGATCTTGGCGAAGCCCTCGGCGAAGTAGAGCTTGGTCATGGAGAGCCCCTTGAGGGAGAGGGCCCCGCCCGGGTAGATCATGATGCGGTCGGCCGCGCAGGCGATGGCGTACATGGAATTGCTGAAGGTGTACCCGTAGACCAGGACCTTGCGGCCCGTGGCCCGAAGGGCGGTGATGAGGCGGGACCACTCCTCGGCCCAGGCCCAGCCCACGTGGCCGTCGCCGGCCTTGATGACCACGCCCTTGCAGTTGTCGTCGGCCATGCAGCGCTCCGCGTACGTGACCAGGGCGTAGTGTCGCTTCTCGTTCCAGGATTTGGAGAAGTCGAGCATGATGGCGTACTCGGGGTCGGGGATGAGGTCCTTGAGGACAGGCTGCTCGTCCCACACCAGGGAGTAGCTCATGGAGGGGCTCGGGATGCGCGCACCGAAACCCCAGGCCAGCCGGCCCAGGGAGACCGTGACGCCGGCGGCGGCGTACCAGGAGCCGGGCGTGTCCCCGGAGACCACCCCCGAGACCGGGGCGTAGTAGTCGCGGTCCACCTTGAGGTAGCCCCCGGAGCCCCACAGATACAGGCCGCGCAGGGGCATGAACCGCACCCCCGCCTCGGCCCCGAAATCACCGCGGCGCTCGGAGAGGTGGACGTTGGCCCACAGCTGGTTGTTGTGCCCGATGAGCATGCCCAGGCGGTGGATGCGGTCCTGGGGCACCCCGTAGGCCTTCTCCATGAAGAGGGACTCCCCCTGCCACGAGAGGCCGAAGTAGGGGTGGGGTTGCCAGCGCACCGAGAGCGCCAGGTTGCCGGCGCCGTCGATGGCGGCGAAGGTGGGGGCCGAGATGCGGCTGTAGCGCAGACCCCAGGAGAGGGTGTCCGTGAGGGCCGCCCCGAAGGAGACCGTGAGGCGGGCCGAGGTCCAGTCGGGCCCCCGCAGGATGTCGAGGGCCCCGCCGAGGGCGATGTTCAGCAGGCTCACAGGGTAGACCGCCCACAGAGACTCCCCTGAGACGCTCCAGGGGTGTTTCTCACCATCGAGGAACTCCGTGCCCGTGAGTCCCACCCGAAGCCCCTTGAGCGTGTGCATGGCGGCCGGGGCGTCGGGGTGCTGCTGGAACAGCACCGATTCACCCGGGATGGAGAGCCCGGGAGAGGTGAGGGAAGCGGGAAACTCCGGAGCCGACTGCCCGTACGCAGGGGCCGCCAGGAGCGAAAGAAGCAGACTGAGAAGAAGGGTTGTGCGCATGGAGTGTTCCTGTCAATGCCCATCCCTACCACAGATCATCATCCCTGTCTCTGTTCTCCGCAAGGGCAGGACGTGTCCTGCCCCCATTCTCCCCGTAAGGGCAGGACGTGTCCTGCCCCCACTTTCCCTGTAAGGGCAGGACGTGTCCTGCCCCCATTCTCCCCAAAAAAGGATGCAAAACGAACGAGAGGGCACCAGCGCGGCCGCAGGCGGGGTTTTTCGCCATACCCTTTGTTTCAATAAAGGGGGGGGAGGCTCGGAGCGCCTGGAGATGCCCCCCGGGGGCCCCCAGGGGCAAAAAAAAGTACACAGGTCCCATGTTGTAAAACACAAAGAAAAAGAAAGCATTGCCGGTGACACAGTGGCGAAAAACCCAAGCTCTCCCTCCGCATTCCTTCCCTCCGTCGTTCCTGCGAAGGCCTCATGATTGATCACAAGTTCTTGCCATCCGCCAACCCTCTTCCATGGCCAACAAATAGGAATAGCCATGTTTCAGCGTCTTCCACCCCGGAGGACCGTTGCGTTTGAGGTGTCCACCGAGAGAAGCGATGCCAAAACAAACTTCTTGAAGACTCGGGTCCTCCGGCAGGATCGTTCTCTTGCGTTTCTTCATGGCAGCCCGAAGGAGCTGGATCCTCAGCGGCGACATGAAGTCCTTCGCCGGCAAGGAGACCTTGGCTCTGGACTGAGCGCGCAGTAAAAGGATTTCCCAGGCCAGCGGGACCGTCATGGCAAGAGCAATGGAGAGGGAGTGGTAGGTCGTGAGCTGGCGCTTCTCGAAGGCGCATCCCGTCTTGATGGCCTTGAAGAACTCCTCGATGAGCCAGCGCTGCCTGTAGATGGCGACGACTTTCCGGATGTCTTCCGGGGTCTCGATGGGTTCGTTGGTCATCAGGAGCCACTCAACAGGTGATTGTTTTTCCGGTGGATTTGGCTCGAAAACGTGGACGAGATTGACGGGAGTTGTGGCGGGAAAATCCTTGGCGCTGTGGCGGGTTCGCTTGATGGTCACCGGACATGCTGTAGCGCAAACCTCTGCGATACGAGCGGATCTGGGAGGGTGGAGCTTTTTCTGATCAGGAGGAGCTGCGCCATTGCGGGCCGATACATTTATTGATTCCCTGTATATCGCCGGGAGTCCGTCAATAGCATCGAAAAGTCGCGTATATTCCGTGTCTTCTGTGACGAGTGTTCGGTTGCTCAGAGCCCGGATGACAAATCGCTGTTTCTGGGCAACCATGGTCGAGAAAGCATCGTAGATGTCGCCTTCCCGGTCCATGACATGAATCAAGGACTTGACCCCTCTAAGTTTCTCCTCGACCTTAGCCACGCCGTCCATCCAACGCAGGGATTCGCAGTCCTTTGATTGTCGCAGTTCCTTTTGCGAAACACCCTTTGTTGCCCTGAGCTGCTGCCGAACCCATAGATAGGCGGCGACGACGCCCAAGGGCAGCGGAGCCTCATCCTCGACCGTTCTGGAGACACAGAAACTGAAATGGCCGAGAAATCCACGGTTGTTCTTGTTTATGTAGCCCAGGCCTTTTCGTTCGCCTGAGAACACAAATGTGCTGGTGTCATGGATGCAAAGAACATCACCCTCATGGCGCTTGCATCGCTCAGTGGTTTGCGAGGCGTGGGCATCGATTAGCTTGGGGAAATCGATGCTGGGGTTATTGAAGAATCTGTAGGCCGCCTCGAGTTCGGCAGCATCATGAAATATCTCGGGAAAACTCTCATCTGGCTTCTCATTCCACAGAGCCATCATGCGCTGGGAGCGACGGATAACCCGTACTTCAGCATCGAGGGCATCAAGTTCATCCGCGATATTTGAGATTTTAGGATCTATAGTTTTGTTTTTCATGACCATTTAAGATCATATTCCCCTCAGATTGTCGATCCCCAAAGTCAAGAAAATGATGTGATAGATCATGAGGCGGAGGCAGGGAACCATATGCACGGCTGATTGCACCGAAGTCGCTATGGGGTTCCCGCTTCAATCAGGTGGTACACGCCTTTTCACTGCCAGAAAACAAGCGTAGTATGGGCTCCTGTCTTCACAGGAGCGACGAAACTTTGATTCATCACTGTGCGAGCACTGAAGACATCAGGTGGAGGC
>QKIM01000137.1 GCA_003249585.1 Deltaproteobacteria bacterium | reverse complement strand
AAGCGGTTTCTTCACTCCTGGCAGGCCATGCTCATCGGATCCCTGCTGATGCTGTCGGCGCTCTTCTATTTGCTGCACTATCTCATCTTCAGGGACGCACACCACATCTTCGTCTATCTCGTGAGCGACATCGCCTTCGTGCCCGTCGAGGTCCTGCTGGTCACCGTCATCATCCACCGGGTGCTGAGCGAGCGGGAGAAGAAGGTGCTGCTCGAGAAGCTCAACATGCTCATCGGCGTCTTCTTCAGCGAGCTCGGCCAGCCCCTGATCCGGACCCTCATGGAGTACGACGCCACCTGCGACGTCACCCGACGGCAGTTCAAGGGCGCCGATTTCTCCCGGGAGTCCTTCCCACGGCTCAAGAAGAATCTGGCCGCGCACGGCTGCTCCATCGATGTCACCGGGAAGGATCTGCGGCTTTTGCGTGATCTCCTGCTGGAGAAGCGCCAGTTTCTGCTCAGTCTGCTCGAGAACCCGAACCTCCTCGAGCACGACCGGTTCACCGAGCTGCTCCTGGCGGTGTTTCACCTGTCCGAGGAGTTGAACCACCGGGAGGATCCGGACCACCTCCCCGCGGCGGATCTGCGCCACATCGAGGGGGACATCAAGCGGGTCTACGAGTTGATCGTCCGGGAATGGGCGGACTACATGAACCACATGCGGGAGAACTACCCCTATCTCTTCTCCCTGGCCATACGCCTGAATCCCTTCGATCCCCAGGCGAGACCCGAAATCGGGCTTGAAGCCCCACCGAACAATACTATATAAGTGGGCAGCGGCCCGATGCCTCGCGGCAGGCCGTCGTGATCATGCATAAAAGACCTCTCCTCCTCGCCCCCGCAGGGAGCTTCTCATCCCTCACCGCCGCGCTCGCCGCCGGCGCCGACGCCGTCTATTTCGGATCGACCCTCTTCAACATGCGGGCCACGGCGGGGAACTTCCAGCTCAACCAGCTCCCCGAGGTGGTGCGGCGCACCCGTGACGCCGGCGCGAAGGCCTTCCTCACCCTCAACGTCCAGGTCTACGACGACGAGCTGGGGCGTGCAGAGCGGGTGCTCTCGGCGGCGCGCGAGGCAGGGGTCGACGCCGTCATCGCCTGGGACCCGGCGGTCATGGAGCGGGCCAGAGCCCTGGGGCTGCCCCTCCACGTGAGCACCCAGGCCAGCGTGGCCAACGTGGAGACGGCCCTCCACTACGAGCGGCTGGGGGCCCGCACCGTGGTCCTGGCCCGGGAGCTGTCCCTGGACCGCATCGCCGGCCTCATCGCCGAGCTGCGGCGGCGGGGCTCGGACCTCGCCGTGGAGATCTTCGCCCACGGCGCCATGTGCGTGGCCGTGAGCGGGCGCTGCTTCCTCTCCCAGCACGCCTTCGGAAAGTCGGGCAACCGCGGGGAGTGCACCCAGCCCTGCCGGCGCAGCTGGCGCATCGTGGACGACGAGCGGGAGCTGGAGTTCCGCGTGGAGGCCTCCACCCTCCTGAGCCCCAGGGATCTCTGCACGCTGCCCATTATGGAGCGCATCCTGGCCAGCGGCGTGGGGCTGCTCAAGATCGAAGGGCGCAGCCGCAGCCCCGAGTACGTCTCCACGGTTACCGGCATCTACCGCCGTGCCCTGGACGGCGCCGTCGCCGGCACCTACGACGCCGCGGCCCTGGCCGCCGACATGGAGGCCCTCTCCACGGTGTACAACAAGAAGTTCCATACGGGGTTCTACGAGCGTCCTCCGGGGCCGGCCGAGTTCACCGACGTGGAGAACTCCGCCGCCACCCACCGCAAGGTCTATCTTGGGCGGGTGACCCGCGTCTACGGGAAGATCGGCGTCTTTGACCTGGAGATGCACTCCGGTGAGCTTGTAGAGGGCACCGAGGTGCTCATCATAGGTCCCCGCACGGGGGTCGCCCGGGGTCGCGCCGTGAGCATCCAGGATGCCGACGGCCGTCCTGTGCCCTCGGCCCATCGCGGCGATCTCGCGGGCGTGAAGCTGGACCCCTTCACGCCCGTGCGCCCCAAGGACAAGGTCTTCGTCCTCGAGCCCGTCACCGCCGCCCTCGCGGCACGGCGCCGCGCCGCCCAGTGAGCAGCCCATGACCCAACTGTCTTTCCTCCAGTTCTCCCCTAAAAACCCCATCCACATCGCGGGCCCCTGCTCCGTGGAGTCTCCCGAGCAGATCCGCGAGACGGCGGCCTTCCTGAGCGGTCTGGGAGTGCCCGTGCTCAGGGGAGGCACCTTCAAACCGCGCACCTTCTCCTCCTCCTTCAGGGGGCTGGGCGAGGAAGGGATCCTCATGCTGGCCTCGGCCGCCCACGACCACGGCATGGCCTGTGTCACCGAGGTCATGAACGAGGAGCAGCTCGCCCTGGCGCTGCCCCACGTGGACATCGTGCAGGTGGGGGCCCGCTCCATGTTCAACTATCCGCTCCTCACGGCCATCGGCAAGTCCGGCATCCCCGTGATCCTCAAGCGGGGCATGGGCGCCACCATCGACGAGTGGCTGGCGGCCTCAGAGTACATCGCCACCGAGGGCAACTCCTCCATCCTCCTGTGCGAACGCGGGATCCGCTCCTTCGAGACCTCCACGCGCTTCACCCTGGACGTGGCGGCCATCCCCATCGCCCGGCAGCGCTCCGCCCTGCCCGTGCTGGTGGACCCCTCCCACGCGGCGGGGGAGAGCGCCCTCGTGTCGCCCCTGGCCCGGGCTGCCATGGCCGCTGGCGCCGCCGGCCTCATGGTCGAGGTGCACCCCGATCCTGTCCTGGCCCTCTCCGACGGCAAGCAGTCCCTGGACTTCGCCTCCTTCGAGAGGCTCCACGACGACCTGGTGCGGCTGTGCACCACCCTGAGGGGGATCGGATGACCCTGGAGCGCACCATCACCTTCGGACAGTCCACCCAGCTGCTGGTGAAATCCTCCCGGGCTCCCATCTCCGACGTTCTGGCCCACGCCGCCCCCTACGACCGCACCTTCATCATCTCCGACGAGACCGTCGCCGGGCTCTATGGCGATGAGCTCCTGGCCGCCTTCGCCGCCAAGGGGCTCAAGGCGCGGCTCCTCACCTTCCCGCCGGGGGAGACCTCCAAAACCCTCCACAGGGTCGTGGAGCTCACGGGAGAGCTTCTCTCCATGGGCGCGGGCAAGACCGATCTGATCATCGGCTTCGGGGGAGGCGTCACCACGGATCTGGCGGGTTTCGCCGCCTCCCTGGTCAAGCGGGGTATCCCGTGGCTGGCCCTCCCCACGACCTTTCTCGGCGCGGTGGACGCCTCCATCGGCGGCAAGACGGGGGTGAACACGGAGCACGGCAAGAACCTGGTGGGGACCTTCTTCCCCCCCTTCGCCACCATCATCTCCACCCTCTACTTCGACACCCTCTCCGACGACGACCTGCGCTCGGGGTGGGTGGAGTGCCTGAAGACCGCCCTCATCGGGAGCGCGGAGCTCGTGGACGCCATCGGCGCCCTCTTCGGGCCCGAGGCGCTGGGCGGACGGCCCCCCGTGGTTCCCCACGAGATCCTCTGGGCGGCCGCGCGCATCAAGATGGAGCTGGTGAAGGCCGATCCCCTGGACCAGGGCGTCCGCTCCCGCCTCAATCTGGGGCACACCGTGGGGCACGCCGTGGAGATGGCGTCGGGCGGAGTGCTCACCCACGGCCAGGCCGTGGCCGTGGGGATGGTGCGCGAAGGCGCCATGGCCGTCCGCATGGGCCTCCAGGAGCCGTCCGTCGCCCGCAGGGTCGAGGGGATCCTCTCCGCCATGGGACTGGACACCTCCTGCCCCTGGACATTGCAGGAGCTCATGCCCTGGCTTTTGCAGGACAAGAAGAACCGGGGACCCCTGGTGGGATTCTCGCTCCTTTTGGCCCCTGGGCGCATGGCCGACCTGCGGCATCTGTGCGAGGAGGAGATCGTTCGATGGTGGAGTTGAGCCAGACCGCGACCATCATCACGGGAAACGAGGCGACGGTCCTGGAGCTGGAACGCCGGATTGGCTCCCACGCGGGGTTCCATGAGGTCCGCGCCGATCTCCTGGGGGCGCATCGCGGCGCGCTGGAAGGGCTCCTCGCCCAGTATGGGTCCTCGGTGATCCTCACCCTGCGCGAGGCCGCCGAGGGGGGCACCTTCGACGGGGAACCATCCGAGAAGCTGGCCTTCTTCCGAAGGGCCCTCTCCCTGGGGGTCGCCTATATTGATCTGGAGCTCTCCTTTCTTCGCTCTCTCAGTTCCCTGGAAGCCGATATTCTGAAGGACTTCGCCGATCGCATCATCGTCTCCGTCCACCTCATGGAGTGGGACCCGGCCCTCCTGGAGCGCACGGTGCGGGAGCTGGCGGCCGTACCCTGTCACGGGGTGAAGCTGGCCCTCTTCATCGGCGACGCCTCGGAGCTCATCCTCCTGCGTGACCTGAAGCTGCCCCAGCCCGTGCGTATCGTCATCGGCATGGGGCAGGCGGGCCTGGTCACCCGTCAGCGCCCCTCCCTCTTCGGCAGCGACATCACCTACGCCCCCCTTGAGGAGCGTCGCTCCACAGTAGCCTTCCAGCCCACCCTGGAACGGCTGACCCGGTGGCGTCGCCCTGACCACCGGGAGCTTGGCGTTCTGGCCCTTGCGGGAGGCATGCAGATCCGCCACTCGCCGGGGATCGCCGTGTACAACGCCCTCTTCGAGGAGCGAGGCCTGCCCTGGCAGTATGTGAACCTCCCCACGGCGCGCGCCACCCTCCTCCCCTCCCTCTTCGAGGCCCTCGGCGCCCGCGGCGCCTCGGTGACCATGCCGCTCAAGGCCGACGTCGCGGCCCTGGTGACCGCTGCCGACGAGTGGGCCCGGCGCACGGGGGTGGTGAACACCGTGGCCATCGGTCCCGACGGGCTCAGCGGCTGGAACACCGACGCGGCGGCCCTGGCGGCCCTGCTCGGTCCCGGCGACGATCGCGTCCTGATCCTGGGGACAGGCAGCACCGCGACCTCGGCCTTCCACGCCGCCGGAGCGAGCGGGCGGACCTGCGTGGTGACCGGAAGGACGCCTCCAAAGGATGTCGACATGCGGGACGCCTTCGTGCCCTGGAACGCCCGCACCACGGTACCCCACGAGATCCTCGTCAACACCACGCCGCTGGCCATGGCGGGGCCCGAGACGCCCTGGCCCTGGCCCACGGCCGCCCACCTCGTCGTAGACCTGGCCCTCACCAATGTGCCCCCGCTGGCCCCCGAACCATCGCAGCGCTGGATCACCTCCTTCGACTTCTGGTGCCTGCAGGGGGCACTCCAGATGACCCTCCTCACCGGGGAGTCCGTTGAGCCCCAGGAACTGTCGGATCTGGCGGTCGCGCGATGACCACCGCCGTGCGCGTACCGGGCTCCAAGTCCTGGACCCAGCGGGCCCTGATCCTGGCGGCCACGGCCCGCTCAGGGTGCCGCCTCGTGAACCCCTCCCCGGGGGAGGATTCCAGGGTCCTCGCCGCCCTCCTTCGGGATGCGGGCGCCGGCATCACGGTCGCCGAGGACGAAGAAGGGGCCCTGGGCATCGATGTCTCACCCCCCGAGGTGCTGCGTCTGCCCGAGCGCCTCTTCTGCCATGACGGGGCCTCTCAGGCGCGGTTTCTGGCGCCCTTCACCCACTGGGCCGACCACCCTGTGCGCATGGACGGCTCCGACCAGCTGCGGGCGAGACCCATGGACGAGCTGCGCGGCGCCCTCACCGCAGCGGGCTTCACGGTGACCGCCCATCACGGCGGCCCGGGGCTGCCCCTGGTGGTGGAGGGCGGGTTCTCCACCGCCTCCGTGACCTGCAGCGCCCGCACCTCCTCCCAGCACGTGAGCGCCTTGCTCCTGGCGGCCCCGGGGCTGCCGGGGGGACTCAGGGTCACCCTCGACGGGCCAGCCGTCTCCAGCACGTACCTGCAGATGACCCTTGAAGCGCTCCGAATGTTCGGGGTCGACGTCCAGACCGCGGGAGAGGTCCTCACCGTAGGCCCCTGTACCTTTGACGGGAGGGAGGTGGAGCTGCCTCCCGACTGGTCCCTCGTGCCGTTCCCGGCCATCGCGGCCCATCTGACGGGGCTCCCCTGGGAGCTCCCCACGGAGGGACGAGAGGTCGCGCTGTTTCCACCTCTTTGGGAGCGCTTCCTCTTCGGGGAGAGCACTCTGGATCTCAAGGCGGACCCCGATCTCCTGCCGCCCCTGGCCGTGGCGGCTGCCCTCCTGGACAGACCCGTCACCTTCCGGGGGATCGGCCACGCCGCCCACAAGGAGAGCGACCGGGTGGCCGTGCTGGCCAGGGAGCTGGCCAAGGTGGGCGTGCAGGTCGAGGTGGGGCCTGGGACGCTCGCCATCACCCGGTGTGCTCCGGGTTCGCGTGACGCGACCCTCTCGGGCGACGGGGACCACCGCATGGTCATGGCTCTGGCGCTCCTGGGGCTGCGCCACCGGGTGACCGTCGCAGGCCACGCTGCCGTGGCCAAGAGCTGGCCCGACTACTTCGAGGACATGCGGGCGGTGGGGCTGTGAAGGGGCCCGTGGTGCTCATGGGGCTCCCCGCTAGCGGGAAGACGACCCTGGGTCGGGCGCTGGCCGAGGCTCTGGGCTGGCGCTTCGTCGACCTCGACGACTTCATCGAGGAGCAGGAGAAGCGCTCCATCCCTGAAATTTTTTCCAGGGACGGCGTGGAGGCCTTCCGCGCCCTGGAGGCCCGCTGGCTCCCCGAGGTGCTCAGGGATGCGGCGGTCGTCGTGGCCCTGGGCGGCGGGACCGTGGAGCTTCCCGACATCGCCGCTCTCCTTCAGGGCTGCCGGATTTTGTATCTGGTCTGCTCGCGGGAGGAGGCCCTCGCCCGGCTCGCCAGAAAGCCCAGGCCGCTGCACGATCCTCATACGGGGGTCACGGACTTTCAGGCGGCCCAGAGGACGCAGTACGATGCCCTCAGGACCCGCAGGGAGCCCCTCTACCGTGCCCTGGGAGGCCCCCCCCTCTCCACCACCGGTGTCACCCTCGAAGCGGCCCTGAACACCGCCCTGACCCGCCTGAATGCCTTAAGGGACAATTGTGAGGCCGTGAAAATACGATGAAGGGGGAGCTTCAGGTGCTGCTCATCCTTTTCCCAGGATGGTGGGATGTCTTTGAAGACCATGCGGGAAGAAGAAGAGTGTCCATGGAGGTCGGTGCTTCTGCCCGGTCCTGTAGCGTGCTTCGGCCGGGATTTTAGAGGATCTCCAGGGTGAAAGGACCGACCGTGACGGTATCGCCGGGCCCGACCCGCCGGGGTCCCTGGATCGCCGTCCCGTTCACATAGGTGCCGTTGGACGACTTCAGGTCGACGAGGATCACCTCGCTGCCCTTGGTCAGGATACGGGCGTGCCGCTTGCTCAGGGACCCGGAGGGGAGACACAGGTCGTTGTCGGGGGTGCGACCGATGCTCACCTCGGAGCCGGCGAAGGAGCGCTGGAACGCTCCCTCGGGGCCGGTGACGCGCAGGGTGAGGGCACCTTCGGGCGACGGGTCGGTGGTGGGCGGGTCTGCAGGCTGGACGACAGACAGATCGGCGCCACAGCCGAGACAGAACCTGTAGTGTTTCTGGTTTTCCCTGCCGCACCTCGGGCAGGGGACGGTGTCCTTGGCCGGTGGGGCGCCGGAGGGCCTCCCTTGCTCCGACTGCCGGATTAATTCCGCCTCGGCTGTTCGTTTGCACGGCTTGCACACGACGATCGTCTCTCCCTCTTCGTTCACCATTTTCGCCTTCGAGAAAAATCCGATCGCGTTGCCGCACCGATTGCAGAATGTCGCCATGAGCCGTCCTCCTCTGGAGCACCACCTGTCCCGGGACTGTACCAGAATTTCCACGATATTCAAGGAATACAAAACCTTTCCCTTGAGCGTGTCCCGGGGGCGGTGTATGAAGAGAAGAGAGGGGACCATCACCACCTCCTCTTACGGATAAACAACCCATGTGCGCCAACCGCTTCGGAACCCATCTCTCGGTCACCACCTTCGGGGAGTCCCACTCCGGGGCCGTCGGCGTGGTGATCGTCGGGG